>JAAXVE010000149.1 GCA_013335665.1 Candidatus Falkowiibacteriota bacterium | reverse complement strand
CCCAACTGGCTACCCAGAATAGTGAATTGCGCCAGGAGCTGGATCGTAAACTTTCGGAAACGCACCGGACCAATCAGGAACAATTCGGACAGACAACGCGTATCGTCCAGAACATCACTTCGCAATCAGCCAAGCTGATCGCTGAGGTGACTGAGAAGTTGACTAAGTTGGATGAGACCAATAAGCAGGTGGTTAATTTTTCCTCTCAGCTGCAGAACTTGCAGGATATTTTGAAGAATCCGAAACAACGCGGTGTTTTGGGCGAGTATTTTTTGGAAGAAACCTTGAAGAATGTTTTGCCGCCAAATTCCTATCAGATGCAGTATCCGTTTAAGGACGGCACAATCGTTGATGCAGTGGTTTTCGTCAAAGAAAAGATTATTCCTATCGACTCGAAATTTTCTTTGGAAAATTATGAAAAGATCTTGGCGGCCGGTGACAATGAGACCCGTGAAAAAATGGAGCGTCTTTTTAAGCAGGATTTGAAGAATCGCATCGATGAAACGTCGAAATACGTCAAACCAACCGAAGGTACTATGGATTTCGCTTTCATGTTCATCCCTTCCGAAGCGATTTACTACGACTTGTTGGTTAACAAGGTTGGTGCGGTCCAAGTTAACACCCGCGACTTGATCGAGTATGCCTTCAAAGAAAAACATGTAATCATAGTTTCACCAACTTCGTTTTTGGCCTATCTGCAGACCGTCCTGCAGGGCTTGCGCGCCATGCAGATTGAGGAGAGTGCCAAGGAGATCAAATCAAACGTGGAAAAATTAGGCAAACACATAATCGTCTATGATGAATACATGCGCAAATTGGGCGTTAGTCTGGGTACGACGGTTAGCCATTACAACAATGCATCTAAAGAGTTTAAGAAAATTGATAAAGACGTGGTAAAAATTGCCGGTAGTGAATCTAAGATCGAAGCACTGGCGATAAGCAAGCCCCAGCTCGAAGATTAATTATGTTTCAGGCAGCAACAAGTTTGGACGATTTGGAGATAGCAATAATCAAAACTATCTCTTTTTTCGATGTGTTGGATTGGCCTCTGACCGCGGACGAAGTCCGGAAGAATCTGTGGCGCAAGCGATCCAGCCTAATCGAGGTGGAGCAAGCGCTGGTCAGATTGAATGGAAAAATAGAATCTTTAGAGGGGTTTTATTTCCTGCCAGGGCGCCAAGTTCTTGTTGCTGAAAGGAAAAAAGCCTACATCCGTTCTTGGCACAAGATAAAGGCTGCTATGAGGATAACCAAGTTGCTGCGATATGTCCCGGGCGTACGCCTGGTCGCTATCTGCAACAGCGTGGCTATTGGTAACTTAAAGCCTCAAAGTGATATTGATCTGTTTGTGATCACTGCTCGGAGGCGCATCTGGCTGACACGTCTTTTGGTTACGGCCGTAGTTCAGGCTTCTGGCTTGCGTCGGCATGGCAAGCTGGTGAGGAACCGGGTTTGCCTCAGCTTTTACGTGAGCGAAGAGGATATGGGGTTGAAAAAAGTGACACTCGAAAGCGATCCTTATTTCTGCTATTGGCTAGCCAGCCTGTTTGTAATTTACGATTTCGCTGATTCGGCAAGTAAGTTGCGGGAATCGAACGGATGGCTGTATGACAATCTTCCCAATGCTTCCGAGGTGAGGCCGGCCCGTCGCCTCACTGTCAACAATTACATCGCGAACAGGCTTGGCGACAAACTTATATCATCGGCGCTGTTCGATGTTTTTGAATCATGGTCAAGGTTTTTTCAATTAAAAAAAATGCATAAAAATAAGCCTAACCATCAGGCTCAAGGCACGGCAGTGGTCATCTCTGATACGATGCTCAAATTTCATGAAGAGGATCGTCGCGAATACTTCGCTAGTGAATGGCAAGGCCGCATTAATATGGTAATCCCAGGTTATGAAAAACAAATTTGATAAGATTATCGATTGGCTGGTAATAGCTTTTATTTTTCTTCTGCCGTGGCAGACGCGCCTAATCTTGCGTCCCGGCAAAATAGGCAACGGAGCGAGCGAATATCTAACAATCAGTCTTTACGCGATCGACTTACTGGCATTGTTGATTGCGGCGCTGTACTTATGGTCTAATGGCTCAATCTGGCAGAAGCTAAGGACAAGCCGCAAGGCCATGTGCATTGTGCCAATTTTTTTGTTGTTTTTTGCAGTCAATATCGCATTTTCTGCAGATAGACTGTTGGCCGCATATGTTTGGTTGCGTCTAACCGTAGCGATGACGTTATTTTTGGCCGTCAAAGAGAAAGTACCGTGGCGTAAGATAACTCTTGGCTTTGTTTTTGGTCTGTTGCTTCCGTCGTGGCTGGCCATCTGGCAATTTTTATATCAGGGTACTTTTGCCAACAAGTGGTTAGGACTGGCCGAGCATGTTGCCTCTGATCCTGGCACCTCGGTTATCGAAGTTTATCCGATCGGGCAGAAGCCAGAACGCTGGCTGCGCGCTTATGGCAGCTTTGATCATCCGAATATCTTGGGCGGCGTCATGGCAGCTGGATTACTGCTATCGCTTTGGATGCTTTCGCGCGCCGAGAAAGACGGTAATGATCGTTTTAAACCCTTTTACTATTTGGCAGTCGCCAGTTTTGCAGGCGCGCTTTTCGTCAGTTTCAGCCGCGCTGCCTGGTTA
>JAAXVE010000043.1 GCA_013335665.1 Candidatus Falkowiibacteriota bacterium | reverse complement strand
GGAACAAAGACCAAATTCCCGGATTGGCCGATTTGGCTCCTGGCAACGAGGGTGTGATCGATTTTACTATCAAGGTTGCGCCGGCAGGGGAAATTGATCCGGCCAAGAACTATCAGATCAAGAGCTTTGCCCGATTCAGCGTCGGTACGAGCACTTCTGCCACCTCAACCGAGGATGCGGACAAAAGCAATTTGATCGTTAGCAAGATTAATAGCGACTTGAATTTGAAGGAAGAAGTCCGTTACTTTGACGATGACAACATTGCCGTCGGTTCCGGCCCTGTGCCACCGAAAGTCGGTGAGGCGACAAGCTATAAGATCTATTGGAAGCTGACAAATAATTTGAACGAATTAAACGAACTGAAGATCGAAACCGTTTTGCCAAAGAATGTTACTTGGGATAATAAGAACCATGCAGACGTCGGTACGGTCCAATACGACGATTCTACGCGCAAAGTCACCTGGACAGTTGGTCGCTTGCCAATTACAGTCTTGAAAGCTCAAGCTGAATTCAATTTAGCGATCAAGCCGACCGAAGAGGATCGCAACAAGATATTGGTACTGCTGTCAGGCACAACCATTGATGCGATCGACAGCAGTACCTTGGCGCACATCACTAAGACCGGTAAATCCAAGACCACCAAGCTCGAGGACGACGAAGCCATTAGCGATGATGGTCGGGTGCAGTAATTACTGCGCCTTAAACATTAGTATGGTAGATAAAAAAATAGTCAAAATTCAATTTGTCATTTTGCTTCTTGGGACAATCTTTGCCTGGGGCAATCTCGCGCTGGAAACTTACAACTACCTCAACCAGAAACCGTGCCAGTTTTCTTGCACTGCTGGCAACGTGGTTAATCCTGTATTTACGCCGTGCTTTTACGGCGCACTCTTCTTCTTGACCTCTTTTATTCTTAGTGCTGTAATGTTCAAGCAAAGCCGCAGTTCGGTGGATGCTACAAGATCATGAAGAATTTTTCACTTATAAAATCATCTGGCAAATCAAAAGCGCGCGTGGGCAAGTATAAGACTGCTCACGGCGTTTTGCATACGCCATTTTTTATGCCTGTGGCGACGCAAGGCGTGCTGAAGCACGTGACCGCCGAAGAAATCAGGCAGTTGGGCGCAGAGATTATTCTTTCGAATACTTATCACCTAATGTTACGCCCTGGTTCGCCTCATGTTAAAAAAATGGGCGGTTTGCATAGTTTTGCTGATTGGCAGGGAAGCATACTTACTGACTCTGGCGGATTTCAGGTGTTTTCCTTGGCCGGCACTAAGAAGCGTTCAGGCGATGGGCTTGTAAAGGTGACTGATGATGGTGTCGAGTTCCGGTCTTATGTTGATGGCTCCAAACATTTGCTCACTCCTGAGCGCGCCTTGCGCATCCAGGCAGAGTTGGGCGTTGATATTGCCGTCTGCCTCGATCAGTGTGTCGCTTTGCCAGCTGACGACAAGAAAATAAGGCATTCAGTCGAGATCACGACCAAGTGGGCTGAACGCACTAAGAAGGAATTGAAAAAGATCAAGAACAAACCTTTAGTTCATGCCGTTATCCAAGGCGGCTTGGATTTGGAGATGCGCAAGCAGAGCCTAGCCGAACTGGCCAAGCTGGATTTTGACGGCTACAACATCGGCGGCCTGGCTGTCGGCGAGACGAGCGAGCAGATGAATGATCTTTTAGCCGAGCTAACCCCGCTTTTGCCAGCTGACAGGCCGCGCTACTTAATGGGCGTCGGCTATCCAGAGCAGATCGTTCATGCGGTCAGGCAGGGGGTCGACATGTTCGACTGCGTTATACCAACGCGCGAGGGCCGTCACGGCCGCCTATTTCAGCGCAACAAAAAAATCCATGTTTCCAAAGGTGATAAGTTTTATGAGACGATAAATATCACCAATAGCAAATTCGCGAGTAGCAAACGCTCGATTAATCCCGATTCGAAAATACCGGCTTTACGCAAATATACCCTGGGCTATCTCAATTATCTTTTTAAGATTAACGAGCCGCTAGGCTTGCGTTTGGCTACCTTGAACAATCTTGAATTCTATCTTGATCTCATGTCAGAAATCCGCCAAGAGATAAAAAATGGCAAGCTTTAGTTTGAAAAAGATATTCACAAGTCGTGTGATAAAAATATAAAAGGCGTGTCCAGTTACGGATACGCCTTTTATTCATGGGCCTTTGATGAATTTGCCAATAGTTGCTATAATATTTCTATGTCACAAAAAGAATTTAAAACATTCGCAGAGTTCTTGTTGCAGAAGAATAATTTTGCAACCGTATTTCCGGAATTGGATAAGTCTGAGCAAGAAATAACTTCTGAGACTACTTCGATTTCTGATTTTCCTCAGCCTGAATCAGCTAAAAAGGCGCCTGTCGCCTTGGTCTTAGCCGATTTATCTGATGACGTAGAAAAGAGGCAGTTTCCCAAGTTACAGTCATCAATTGGCAAGCCCCACACCTCTAAAGGCGGAAAAGTCAAAGACTACTTCATTCCTCATGTGGGCAATGATTACAAACCGCACGCACTCCACCCGAAACGCATCGCTTTTCATGCAACCAGCGCAATAATCATCAAGGTAGTGATGTTTTTATTTGTCGTGTCATTTCCGGTTGAGGCTTGGTTGGCACCAGAAGAGCTGAGCGCACAATCGCAGCAGGTTGTGACCCTCACTAACTCATTCCGCAAAGAAGCACATCTACCAGAACTTAAAGTTAGTCAGCGTTTGACTCAGGCCGCTCAGTTAAAGGTACAGGATATGCTGGTTGCCCAGTATTTCGCCCACCTCAGCCCATCGAATCTGGGATTGGCTAATTGGCTTTCGATGGCTAACTACCCATATCGTGTTGCCGGAGAGAATCTAGCCATGGGCTTTGCCAGCGCTGCAGAAGTTTTCGAGTCATGGCGCAAGAGTCCTACGCATAATGCCAATTTAATAGACCCTGATTTTAAAGAAATAGGCGTTGCTGCCGTCACTGGCAAATACCAGGATGTCGATACTACTATGATGGCACAGATGTTCGGCACGCCCACGGAAAAAGCCGCCGCGAGCGCTAGTCTAACGACTAAAAAATTAGCCGGTCAAGTTTTAACTGTAGCTGCCAAGGCAACCGAAGCCAAGGCGCCGGTTCAGCCAGTCGCGCAAATGCCAGAGCAAGGCGTGGCAGTTACAGCGATGGCAACCGAGCAGATCGAACCTCAGTTAACGCCAGAGGGCGCACCTAAGGCAACTATAGTCACTCACGAACCAGAAAAAGGGAAGCTTCTGATCAAGGTCGAAGCATTCGTGCCTAGGGATACTTCACGCGCACAAGTCAGCGTAGCTGGACGAAAGCTGGATCTTGAAATGATTAATCCTAATTCCGGGATGTGGACCTTAAACTCCTTGGTATACACCAACGAATTCGATAGCAAACAACCGACTGTGCCAGCAGTGCTTTCAGTCTGGAATAAGGACGGCGTAAGATCTGACACTGATGTTAATGCCAGCAATCTGAAACCGAACAGCCAAACCGTCTTGCAGCAATATCAGATGTTACGGTCTGAACAGCCAAAGTTCGCAGCTAGTCTTTTTTCAGTAACCTCATACTACTATCTTGTCTTGCTAGTTCTGGCCATGATTTCTTTGGTCTTCATGATAGCCGTAGAGTTTAATCGCCAGCACCCAAAGCTGATTGCCAGCACGGCTGGTCTGATCGGACTCCTGGTCGTACTCATACTTATATAATCTGTGTAGTTATAAAAAAACGGCCCACTCTGGGCCTTTTTTTATGGACTTGGGTAACTGAATGGTTGAACAGTGTTCCGATTTGTCAAATATTAAAAAATCGGTTATAAAATATTCATGTCAAAAAAGAAGAAAGTAATAATAGGAATGTCGGGCGGAGTGGACTCATCTGTCGCCGCTGCATTATTAAAAGACCAGGGCTATGAGCTTTTGGGCATCTTTATGCATTTCTGGACTGAAGAATCGCCTGTTTCCAATGCCGTTACCAACAAATGCTGCTCGGTCGAGTCCTTCAATGATGCCAGAAGGGTGGCTAACAAGCTGGATTTCCCATTGTATACCCTTAATCTGGATGAATATTTTAAGAAAACCGTGGTAGACAGCTTCGTTTCCGATTATGCGTGCGGCCTTACGCCTAATCCTTGTGTTAACTGCAATAAGTTCATCAAATTCGACGCCATGATCAAGAAGGCTGACGAGTTGGGCTATGACTATGTGGCAACTGGACACTATGCGAAAATCGGAGAAAAAGATGGCATGCTTACTTTAGGGCGCCCCACTGACAGGGAAAAGGATCAGACTTATTTTTTATACACCTTGACTGCAGACAAGCTTAAGCGGGTACTTTTTCCTTTGGCTGATCTGACTAAGCCAGAAGTGCGACAGCTGGCTGAAAAATACGGCCTTGCCGTCGCTAGCAAGGCTGAGAGTCAGGAGATTTGCTTTGTTGGCGCGAGTGGTCATAATACTTTTTTAAAAAAATACATTAATCCCAAGCCTGGACCGATAATTACAACTGACGGCCAGGTTGTCGGCGAGCATAAAGGTCTACCCCTTTACACCATAGGCCAGCGCAAAGGCGTGGAGGTTGGCGGCATCGGCCCTTTTTATGTTGCCAGTTTCGATTACACCAAAAACATATTATATGTAACTAAAAACGGTGACGGTCCAGAGCTTTATCGTGATCATCTGGAAGCAGTTGACACTGTCTGGACTGGACAAGAACCGCATCTTCCTCTATCATGCCAAGCAGTCATTCGTTATCGTCACAAGCCGTGCGAAGTCACAGTCGAAAAGCAAGGCGATGCTTATGCCGTTCATTTTCAAGAGCCTCAGCGTGCAATCACGCCAGGCCAAAGCATAGTGTTTTACCAGAATGATATTGTTTTAGGTGGCGGAATTATTGTCTGACAACCTATTAGTGCATCACTTTTTTTTCGGTGCACTGTCGCACCCATAACGGCAACACACCGCGTTGGGGTAAAGGCAACATAATCGAGAAAGGAGGTGAGACCTATGTTGCGTAAACGCTATATGCTGAGAGCCGTTGCTCACTGCAGTAACGGCTGCTGACTCGAGGCCGGTCGATCTACCGCAAGGATGATCGACCGGCCTCAAATTTTATCCAGCCGCCCGAACACTTGAAATAAAAGCCAAAAATCGCTATATTCATATTATTGTCAAAGAAATTTACTATATAAATACATAACCATGACTGCTAACGAACTCAGGCAGAAATACCTTGATTTTTTCAAATCAAAAGGGCATTCGATCATTCCCAGTGCCTCGCTAGTTCCGCGAGAGACCGATGCCTCCACTCTTTTTACAACTGCCGGTATGCACCCGTTGGTGCCTTACCTTTTGGGTGAGGAGCACCCGGGTGGCAAGCGTGTGGCCGACGTGCAGAAATGCGTCCGAACGGGTGACATCGACGATGTGGGCGACAACCGCCATTGCACTTTTTTCGAAATGATGGGCAACTGGAGTTTTGGCGATTACTTCAAAGACGAAGCAATCGCGTGGAGTTTCGAATTCTTGACCGACCCAAAGTGGCTCGGCCTTGACCCTAAACGGCTCTACGTCACCACATTCAAAGGAGAGGGAAATATTCCGCGCGACGAGAAAGCGATCGAGGTTTGGCAAAAAACCTTTAATCAAGCTGGAATGGTTGCCGAGATTGCTGCCGATGATCAAATCATCAAAGACAACATCCGCATCATCCCGCTAGGCACGGATGACAATTTTTGGATAGCCGGCACTACCGGACCTTGCGGCGGTGACACTGAAATGTTCTACGACACTAAGCCGGAAGACGGTCCGTTGGCTGGCCGTTTCACCGATTTGGTTGACAGTCATCGTTTGATGGAGATTTGGAATGATGTCTTTATGGAGTTTAACAAGACTGCTGACGGGCAATATATCAAACTGGAAAAGCCGAACGTAGACACCGGCATGGGTGTCGAGCGTACTTTGATGGTTATGAATGGCGAGACCACCGTCTTCGAGACCGAACTCTTTCAGCCGATTTTTAACAAACTGTCAGAAATTTCCGGCAAGCAGTATGGCGAAAGCGAGGAGGTTAAAAAATCATTCCGCATCATTGCCGATCATATCAAGGCTTCAGCCTTCATGATTGCCGACGGAGTCACTCCTTCAAATGCAAGCCGCGGTTACGTCCTACGCCGCCTTTTGCGTCGTGCTATGCGTTACGCTAAGCTCCTGGGCATTGAAACCGACTTTACACGAGCAATTGCCGAAACCGTCATTGCCATGTATGGGCATTTCTATACGGAGCTGAAAGAAAAAGAAACAGTCATTCTTGAAGAATTAACCAAGGAAGAGCATAAGTTCAGACAGACACTGGAGAATGGTATTAAGGAATTTGAAAAAATTGCCAACAGTTTGCCTAACAGCAAAATCTCAGGCGATGACGCCTTTAATCTTTACCAGTCATACGGGTTTCCACTTGAAATAACAAAGGAACTAGCAAGGGAACGCGGCTTTGAAGTTAATGATGATGAGTTTGCCACTGAGCTAGCCAAGCATCAAGAGCTGTCTCGCACGGCCTCGGCTGGCATGTTTAAGGGCGGCTTGCAGGACACGGGCGATGCGAGCAAAAAATTGCACACAGCTACGCATCTGACTCTTGCTGCTTTAAGGAAAGTTTTAGGCAACCAGATCAATCAGAAAGGTTCGAATATTACCCCGGAGCGGCTACGCTTGGATTTTAATCATCCGGATAAGATGACAGCTGAACAGCTAGCCGAAGTTGAGCGTCTGGTCAACGAAGCTATCGGCAAGGATTTGCCTGTCTCCTTTGAAGAAATGACAGTTGAAGAGGCAAAAAAGAAGGGAGCAGTCGGCGTTTTTGAGTCGAAATACGGTGAAAAAGTCAAAGTTTATACTGTCGGTCAGGGTGACGAAATTTTTAGCATGGAAATCTGTGGCGGCCCGCATGTTGACAGAATCGGCATTCTAGGTAAATATAAGATACAGAAGGAAGAAAGTTCTTCTGCCGGCGTTCGTCGCATCAAAGCGGTCTTGGAATAGCCTGCGCGTAGTAAATGTGAAT
>JAAXVE010000148.1 GCA_013335665.1 Candidatus Falkowiibacteriota bacterium | reverse complement strand
AATCGGTCATGGTATAACGCGAGCATAGACGTTTTCCTACAGACTTCTGATGAGCAAATTATCGGGAAACTCGCGTTAAACAGCACTTTTGCCGATCTTCCAACTCAAAAGGCTTCCTGGCTCAAAGAAGTCACAATACTTCAAAATGCCTTGCGGGGGCATAATGGGTGGTTGCATCTCGAATTTAATATACCTCGCATGGGCCGACGGATCGATGCAGTTTTGCTGCTCAACGATATTGTTGTGACCACTGAATTTAAGATAGACGCAACTCAATATCTCAGCGCTGATATTGACCAATCGTATGATTATGCCCTTGACCTAAAATATTTCCACGAAGCCAGCCACAACGCAACTATTATCCCATTATTAGTTGCAACAAAAGCCCGAGCAACTTCAGTTGTGTTGTGTAAGCATCCAAGGATTCTTGGGCTTTATGAGCCAGTGTGTACCAACGAAAACGACTTTGCCTCAACTCTTGCGAAGATTGTACGGCATTTACCAGAAGCTCGATTAGATCCGCAAGCGTGGTCTGATGCCGCGTATCGACCAACACCGACTATTATCGAAGCTGCCAGAGCACTTTATGCAGGTCATGGTGTTGCAGAAATATCCAGGAATGATGCTGGAGCGATTAATCTTACGAAAACCTCAGAACAGCTTTTTCGCATTATTGATCGAGCAAGGGAGCAAAAAGAAAAGGTGATATGTTTTGTGACTGGCGTACCGGGAGCAGGAAAAACACTTGTTGGCTTGAACATAGCCACCCGTTACAGTGATGAAAAAAGCGAACTTTATAGTGTTTTTCTTTCTGGTAACAAACCACTTGTAGATATTCTTCGTGAAGCGCTTGCTCGTGATACTATTCTACGAGAGAAACAGGAATACGGTAAGAGACTTAAGCGATCAGAGGCACAGGCACGAGTCAAGGCATTCATTCAAAATGTTCATCACTTCCGTGATGATTGCCAAAAGAACGACAAACGGCCGCCTGTTGAGCATGTTGCACTTTTTGACGAAGCTCAGCGCGCATGGAACAAGGCGCAAACATCATTGTTCATGAAACAGATCAAAGGAGTTTCCGACTTTGATATATCAGAACCAGAATATCTCATTTCTTGCATGGATCGGAGAAATGATTGGTCGGTCATCGTTTGCCTTGTCGGTGGCGGTCAAGAAATCAACACTGGCGAATCTGGAATCAGTTCATGGATCGAGGCTGTTCAGGAGCAATATCCCGATTGGCATCTCTATATTTCACCGGCATTAACCGATAGCGAGTATGGTGCTTGCGAAATACTTTCTTCCATAGAAACTCGAAAGAACGTCCATTTTGAGCACGATCTCCATTTGGCCACCTCCTTGCGCTCTTTTCGGGCTGAAACAGTTTCAAAGTTTGTTAAAACCGTGCTTGATTGTGAAGTTGATGAAGCAAGGATGCTGTATCAGCAACTTATAGAGCGCTACCCTATCGTTATTACACGCAACCTTGAGTCTGCTAAACAATGGCTAAAAACACAAGCCAGTGGCTCAGAGCGTTACGGCATGGTTGTATCTTCTCAAGCTGAACGCCTTAAACCTTATGCAATTGATGTTCGATCTCCAATGAATCCTATCAAGTGGTTTCTCGATGGAAAGGATGACGTTCGATCTTCTTATTATCTCGAAGATGTCGCAACAGAATTTCGTATTCAAGGTCTCGAGCTGGATTGGGTTTTAGTCTCATGGGATGGCGATTTCCGTTATGGAAATCAAGGCTGGGAACATTATTCTTTTCGAGGCAACAAATGGCAAAATATTAAAAGCGAATCGCGAAAAATATATCAGAAAAATGCCTATAGAGTGTTGCTAACTCGCGCTCGCCAAGGAATGGTCATATTTGTGCCAGAAGGCACGTCAGATGACCCAACAAGGATGCCAAGATTTTATGATAACACCTATAAATATCTCAAGAGTTTGGGTATTCAAGAGGCTGTATAGAAAAAAGATAACAAAAAAATTCATCTACCAAACACTGGCCGGGTCATAAGATTTCCATCCTTTTTTGCGTTGCCACTCTATATCTTTTAAAAATTTTAATATTATTCGACCCTGTAAATTGACATCCATTCTCGAAGCATCAACAATTTCAACTGAGTCATATTCATGAAAACCTATGTCATCGACGTTAATTGAATATCCATCGTCATTAAAAAGAAATACCTCAGGCACCCCTGCTTGTTTGGCATTAAACAAACATCCCATATCAAAACTGGTTTTAAGTCTTCTGTTGATCTCATCGATATCTATGTCTGTTGGATTTTTAAAATCGATAAAGCCCCTCTTTTTGTAATTACCTCCATCACGATAGAGATAATTGAACCGAACAAACGTATTATTTGAGTGCTGTTTCATCGTCATGGAGGCGTTTTGAAAAGGGGTAATAACAATAAAATTGTACGGAATCGAGATAAAATCACAAAAAAATTTTTCCGTTTCTTGTGCGACTTGAATTTAACAATACGGTGCGTTGAGTAAGCCTGATCTGTCCATCTATTCTCTAACGAGTCCGGCTTATTACGTAAATACACACTTGCCACCGAGATCATCGAACGCTTTTCTCATGCCACCAATACCGGCAAAAAGGTCGATGAAAGTGAAATCGTA
>JAAXVE010000147.1 GCA_013335665.1 Candidatus Falkowiibacteriota bacterium | reverse complement strand
ATTTTGAAACCCCCTACAACATTAATAATGATGTCTTGTGCCCCTAGATTCATGTTGGCGCGTTTGGTTAAGACGGCGGTCAGAACTTGGAGGCGATTCAGGTCAAAGCCAGAAGCCTTTCTTTGCGGATAACCAAAAACCGTCTTGGTAACTAAAGCCTGGACTTCGACTAAGAACGGGCGGTTGCCTTCAAGTATGCAGCTGACTACCGTTCCTGGCAAACGTTCATTGTCGGTATCTAAAAAGATGCCAGAAGGATTTTTAACCTCGACAAAACCTTGAGCGCCCATGGAAAAGACTCCAAGCTCATTGACTGAACCGAAGCGGTTCTTGCTGGCTCGGAGCAGGCGCAGGTCATGGCGCGTTTCCTGCTCTAAATAAAGGACGGTGTCAACGATATGCTCCAAGCTCTTGGGTCCGGCTACGGTGCCGTCCTTGGTAATGTGGCCGATCAGGATGACGGCGATGCGTTTCTGCTTGGCCAATTCCATAAATTTGACGGCGCAAGCCCGGATCTGGCTAATGCTCCCAGCCTCACTGGGCAGAATGAAAGAATAGACTGTTTGGATAGAGTCGACGATAACCAGAGTCGGTTTAGCGCTTTCGGCCGTGGCGATTATTTTTTCTACGTTCGTCTCATTAAGAAAACCAATGCTTTTTGGATCGATATTAAGCCTCTCTAGTCGGTCTTTGATTTGGCTGCCAGATTCTTCGCCACTGACATACATAACTTGGTGCTTCTTGGCTAGGTTGCCTGAGAGTTGAGCCACTAAGGTCGATTTGCCTATGCCCGGCTCGCCGGCCAAAAGGACAAACGAGTCGGATATTAGTCCGCCGCCCAACACGCGGTCTACCTCGTCCAAGCCTGTGCTTAGTCGAGCCTCGGCTTTTTTTTCAGTCAACGACAGATCGATCAAGGGCAAAGCGGATGGTGCCGGTCCTTTTTCGCGCTCTTTAGGGGTTTGCAGCTGTTCAGTGATCGTGCCCCATGCTCCGCATTCTGAACAACGCCCGCTCCATTTAGGGAATTGGCTGTCACATTTGCTGCAGATAAACACCGAAGTTAATTTAGCCATATCATATTCAAACAAAAACAGCTTTTAAGGCTGTTTTTGTTTTTGTTAGAGATTATTTTAAAAGATTGTCTATCGTCTGTTTGAGCTCATCGGCCGAAGTCTCTCCCATGAATTCTTTGTCATTTACAAATAAGTAGGGGATTCCAGTTATCTGCAAGCCGTCCGCTTCTTCCAGCCCATCTTGTACCAGCTGTTTGGCCGCTTGGCCCTTTACGCAGCTATTGAAAGCGATAAGGTTGAGTTTAAGATTTTTAGCCAAGCTGGTAAGCAAGTTTTGATCAATTGTTTTAGCGCTAGCCGATACTAGGTCGTGGTACTCCCAGAACCTGCCTTGCTCACTGGCGCAACGGGCCGCAACCGCTGCTAGCTGCGACGGGGAGGTGGAGGCTTTTTCCGGGTAGTCCTTCCAGACTAACTTTATTTTCCCAGGATAATCGATGATTAGCTTTCGGATGATATTTTCTTGATTTGCGCAGTACTTGCAGGTTAGGTCAGAAAATTGGAAGATCGTAATAGGTGCTTCTTTCGATCCGAGCACAGGGTCTGTCTCTTTTAATTTCGGCTTACCGGTTCTTTCTGGTGTGTTACTGCTTCGTGTTATAAAAGGGTCGTCGGTATCCAACTTAGCTTGTGGCAGGTCGGTAGCCGATGATCGATTTTTTTCTATGCTCGAAATCATGTAGCCGCGCAAGAACATTGAAAGGAAAAAAAAGAGCAAAACGGCAACGAATGAGGCGGCAATGAAGAGATAGATAAAAGACTGGTTGCCGCGATTTTTTTTGAACATATTATTTCAGGTTTATTTTATGGATTTGATTAGTGCCTTTATCCGTGAAATAAAGATATTTTTGATCTTGGCTGATCATTATGTTATTTATCGTGTAATCTCCTTGAGGGACGGCGACGCGTTTCTTGTTACCTGTAGTAACGTCGATTTGGTACAAATCGTCTACAGTATTATCTTTCAATTCGGGGAAGAGACCAGCACCTTCGTCCAGACTGCGTGGCACTGCACAGTAGGCAGTATTGCCGTTTGAAAAATTGCATTTATCTGCCCAGGTGTTGACGTTGAGGTTGCGGCGATTGTTGCCAATACTATCTCCTTGTGCATCCACCACCCACAGATTCGGTTTCATGTCGGTGTCTGCGGAGTAGACGCTGTACATAAGCTGGCTGCCTTGGGGTGACCATTTCGGTTCAAAACCTCTGCCTTCGACAACCGTTGATTTGAAATTTTCGCCGTTGAGACCGACGAAATAAACTTCTTGCCTGTTGAAATCTTTTCCTTCAGTGAACATGGCGACGATCTGGTTGTTAGGTGACCATTCGGAATACACTGTCGCATCCTTGTTCCCAAGCGATTCAACACCCTTGATCTGGCTGCCGTCTTCATTTACCGTGGCTAGCCAGCGATTGTCTACGTCTTGCCCCATACTCTTAAAAACTATCTGGTCGCCAGATGGCGAGAAAGAGAAGTCTTTCCAATGGCTAGGCAGGGTTATTTGCTTCTGCTTGTCGAAGTCGTAGATTATGTTGGCCCCATCCGGATATTCCAGGACAGCTTTATTCTTATTCGGTGACCAGGT
>JAAXVE010000042.1 GCA_013335665.1 Candidatus Falkowiibacteriota bacterium | reverse complement strand
ATTTTAGTAGTAGCAATGGTTTGCCATGAGGCCGGTCATGCTGTAGCCATGAGAAAGGCCGGAGTAGAAATCGACGAATTCGGGATAGGACTTCCTTTTTTACCTGCCCTGACGATTAAATTCTACAGCCAATATTTTCGTTGGAACTTCACTCTCTCCCCAATTCTTCTGGGCGCCTACGTTAAGCCAACCTCAAAAGGCGCCGAACTCATGCTGTCGCTTAAAGCAGAGGAGTCTGCACTTATTTATGGTGCCGGCGCCTGGGCAAACATGTGCTGTGGTTATGCCGGACTTTTTCTCGCTTCGGCCATCACTGGCAATTACGCCTTTACCTGGTTCGGATGGATTCTGGTCTGCCTCTCTCCTCTTGTTTTTTTCAGAAAGACTTACTGCCGTTATGTCATTCCCGTTATAGGCGGGGCCGCTTTTGTACACATATTCGGCATGATTATCTACTCTGCATTTGTCAAACACTCAATCCTTGGCGTTGTGGGCGGGCCGGCAACGATTTTTGGCTTTGCCAAAGACATCAAAAACTGGAGTGATGCTCTTAATTTTTTCAGCACCATTTCCCTGAGCTTAGCACTGATAAATTCAATGCCGCTCTCCTTTCTTGATGGAGGAAGAATTGCCAATGGTTATATGGCTAGGCTTAAAAACCAGGCCTTGATTAACAACCTGACAAAAGTTGGCCATTTCCTTTTTGCCAGCCTAATAATCATTGCATTTATCTGCGACTTCGTTTCTTTTTTCTAACGCCCAGCCCCGTAAAACACGGGGCTATTTTTTTAAAATCCGATTTGTCCAACCACTCGATTAATGTTAATATTGGCTTAACAATATTAACCGAATCATATGCCATTATTCTGCCCCAAATGCAAAGGCAACCTTACCGAAGGTCACAGCAGTTATGCTTGTCAAAGTTGCGACTTCACTTATTACGCAGGGCCAAACCCAGCAACTGGCGTCATTCTTATTAATCCGGAAGGCCACGTCTATCTTGGTCGCCGAACTCGTGAGCCAGGTAAAGGCTTGTGGGATCTGCCTGGAGGTTTTATAGAATTCCACGAATCAGCAGAAGATGGTGCACGAAGAGAAATAAAAGAGGAGTTAGGCATTGACTTGGACGAAGTCAAACTCTTTTGCTCATATCCAAACATATACCCATACAAGGGTCTTGAATATTACCCGCTGGACATCTTTTTAATAGCCAGGATCTCTGAAGATAAATGCCTATCTATCAGCCATATCGAAGAGTTTTCTGAAGGCAGATTTTTTAAGCCTGAAAAACTCCCACTAGATGAACTAGCTTTTGAATCTCAACGCAAAGCGTTATCGGATTATCTCAATATGATTAAACCATAACAAAAACCGGCACATCGGCCGGTTTTCTTTATGGACAATCTATTACTTTATCTTTATTACAATTTTTCCGTTGGGGTGTTTTTCTTCCAGATAAGCAAGCGCTTCCGAGCCTTGCTCTAAACCGAAAGTTTTTTCAATGTGCACCTTGACCACTCCTTGGTCTACAAGTTTCGCCAGTGTATCTAAACGTCCGGTATTAACTTGGGTGAACTGATTGAGAGCCCTCACTCCATATTGTTTTGCTAAATCTTCATTAGGCTGCTCAACCATCGAATTAATTACTCCACCGCGCTTTATCACTTGAAAAGACTTAGCGTAGGAGTTGCCACCGACCGTATCAAAGACGGCATCCAGGTCTTTTATGACTTCTTCAAATTTTTGCGTTCGATAATCAATCGCTTCATCCGCGCCTAAACTCTTCACATACTCCAGGTCAGCTGTCTTTGCTGTGGCGTAGACTTTAGCACCGATGTTTTTTGCTATTTGCACGGCATAAGAACCGATGCCTCCTGCGCCGCCGTGAATTAGGATGGACTGTTCCTTTTTAAGGGCAAGCTGCTCATACAGCGACTGCACTGCACTAACTCCCGCCAATGGCAAGGCAGCGGCTTCAATCATGTCGACGCTATTCGGCTTTTTAGCCAGGTTAGCTGGCGACACAAGTATGCTCTCGGCAAAAGAACCGTTGCCACCCAACAAAACCCCGGCCTGGCCATACACTTCGTCACCAACTTTCAAACCAGCGACTTTTTCACCGACTGCACTGATACGCCCGGAAAAATCTCCGCCTAAGGTAACTGGAAACTCCAACGGCAACATCTGTGCCAAATATCCTTGACGTATTTTCCAATCAATCGGGTTAACTCCTGCGGCCAAAACTTCAACCAAGACGGTTTCTGAAGTTAAGGATGGCTTCCGGGCTTCCAAATTTAATTCAACAACTTCATTTCCGCCATATTTATTAATTTGTAATGATCTCATAGTTTTAATTGTTATTTTAATTATCTACATCAGGAAAACATATTCATTTCTTGACACTTTACATTTTATAGTATACACTACATATTGTAAAGTAGTTACAAAATGTATAGCAATATATATGGCTAACAAAAAAGAAAATATTACAACCTGCCCCGTAGAAAAAACGCTTAAAATCATCGGTAAAAAATATGCAGTCTTGATTATACGCGACTTACTTTCTGGCAAAAAACGCTTCGGGCAACTGCTACACTCATTAAAGGGAGTCAGTCCCCGCACCTTATCTGCGCGACTTGATGAGCTGGAGAAAGACAAAATCATCCGCAAAAAAGTATTTCCCGTCATGCCACCTCACGTAGAATACTCACTCACCACAAGCGGATCCGAACTTCATGCTATTATTGATCAAATGGGCAACTGGGGCACAGCGCACCACAAGTAATCCAAATAGTCTTACATTCTTTATTCGCAAACTTGCGGGGCTATCCTTGTTTTATGCAAAAAAACACTAAGGAGACGAGTAATAACAAGGTGCCTCAAAAAGCGAATCTTTGACTTTTCTAAATTAATTTTTCTAATTTTTAAAAACAAATAGATGAAAAAAACCAAGCAACGCTTCCGGTTACGATTTAAAATCATAATTTTTTTAGTAGCATACTCAATCACATTTTACGGCTACCGCACAAGTAGTTATTACAATTATCGATCTCTTATTTCTAATATAGACAGCATTCCTTGGCTATACTCGACTATCGGTCTAATTTTCGGCATGCTTTCCACTTTTATCATCCAGAAAGAGTGGCAACAGTGGAACGATCTTGTTGACTCGGCTAAGGGTGAGAACAGTGCACTTTATGAAATGTGGCTTTGGTCGAAACAACTAAAGCGTGAGAAAACTATCGAGCCGCTTATTAAAAAGTATCTTCAGACAATTATTGCAGAGGGCTGGCAAAAAACCGAAGCAGGAGAAATAAGCCATGAGTTAGACCTGGCAACGGAAGCCATGTACACTGAAGTCTCCAATATAATCAAAGACCACCCACATCTTGCCTCGCCTTCGCACACTTTAATGGGAAACATTATGAGCAACCGCGAAAGACGAATTCGCTTCGGCTCGAGTCACATGCCACCAATCCTGTTGCAGACTCTTCGCTTTAGCACCGCCCTAATGGTTTTTCTCTGTCCACTAATAGCAGTTAAAACTCTTGAGCTGCATTATCTTTTCAGCGCCAGCATAGCAGTTCTTTCTTATACGATTTACATAGTGGTTCTGGATATGAACCAACCGCTTAAACCTGGCGGTTGGCATTTGACAACAAGTGATTATCAAAAATTATTATACAAACTTGAAGCCGAAAAAAACTGACCCTAAAGGGCCAGTTTTTTTATTTGGATTATTTTGATGTATTAGTTGCAAGACTGCCGATGAGAAAGTTTGGTAAAAAACTACGTGCTTTATCGGAATGAGGAGTTCCTGATCCCATTGGGCGAGAGTTAAAAAGCACAGTTGCATCTTTGCCACATCCGCTAAGAATAGCCTCACCCCCTGGATGTTTACCGCCAGCAATGTAGCCAGTCGCATCATAAACCTTTCCCTCTATCGCCAACCAACAGTCATTAGCTGTTGAATGCTTGGCAACCTCATCCAAACCGTATGCCTTACTGACCTGGCCAACAGCGTTATTTGGCTGATTTGTTGTGCTGGGGACACCCTTATCTGTTCTCATGAAAAAATATCCTCCAATAAAAACCAGCAAAATCACTGCCACTGCTATAATTATTGAATTTGTCTTCATATAATTTGATTATGTTATTTATTTTTTATACTCTATCTTGATTAAGAATTAATTAACACAAACAAATCTTAAATTAAAGTCTTATTTTTTCTTTTGCAAAAAATCGCAATCGCATCTCGCATAAAAATTGCCAATCCTTTTGCATATTTTTCATAATAAGCAGTGAACCTTGGGTCGGATACATACATCTCGCCCAGTCCACCATACATTTTAAGAGTTGGCTCATAAAAATGGCGCAAACCTTCGTAATGACGGGCAATTAATTCCTGCACCTCTTGAGAGCCAACCCCATTGTCCATGTTAGCCACTAACAAACTCATCAACTCCTCATTTTCTTTAGATATTCTTTGCCAATCTTCCTTGCTCATTTTTTTAACCCGCTCCTGCGATTGCTTATAGGCCGCCGCGTTTCCCCATCGCTCTTTCGCTTCGGCTGCATATTTCTGCCCTTCTTCTTCAGAAAAGGCCTCATACAAATCTTTGTCTTGCATGTTTTTTTCTTTATTAATCTTATTTATTGTTAAATCGATTGTTTTGGCTAACTCGCCAAAACGTTTTTTCTTGATCAGAATCAATTTTTTTTGTTCCAACAAAGCGCTGATTAAATCAAAGTCTGGTGATCGTATTATTTCCTTAATTTCCTCCAAAGGAAAATCCAACTCTCTAAAAAACATAATCTGCTGCAGTTCAAGCAAATCATGCTCGCCATATTGACGGTACCGGTTCTTTTTGAGGTGATCCGGACGAAGTAAGCCGATTTGGTCGTAGTAATGCAGGGTCCTAACACTAACACCAGCTAAAGTAGCTAATTGTTTAATTGTGTAAAATTTATTATTCATGCAATCAATATAAACCATAACGTAACGTCATAGTCAAGCCTATCTCTTTTGGTTAAATCTAACACATACAATTTCCGTCTTAAATGCATCTTTCACTCAAACAAAGCCAAGTTGTCATGGCGTAATTATGGGCATAAAAAAACAGGCTGTAGTTGATAGCCTGTTTTTATTTTTTTTAATTATTGAGGCTGGAATACTTGTTTGCCATCTGCCGCTGTACTTCTGGGTCAAAAAAATTCTTTTTTTCTAAATACTCTTCCGTGCGTCTGATTACCTTCTTCAATATTTTTACCGCTTCGATCGGGTGGGCGCCAACAGCAGTCTCATCCGAAAGCATCACGGCGTCAGCACGGTCAAAAATTGCATTAGAAATATCGCTCACCTCAGCGCGGGTCGGACTGCTATTCACAATCATTGAAGTCAACACCTGTGTAGCAATAATTACAGGAGTGTTGTGCCAATGTGCATGGCGTATAAGATTCTTCTGAATAATTGGTAAATTCTCGATTGGCACCTCTATACCCAAGTCTCCACGTGCAAACATTATAACATCAGACTCAACAATTATCTCATCTATGTTCTTCAATGCTATGCCTCGTTCAATCTTGGAAACAATCTTCGGCTCATGTCCTTTTTTGGCGTATTTATTGATTAAAGCACGTAACTTTCTTACGTCTTCAGCTGTTTGAACGAAGGACAAAGCGATATAATCGGCACCGCCATTCTCCAAGGCATAGCGCACGTCTTTTATGTCCTTTCTCGTCAATCCACCCTTCTTCAAATTAGTATTCGGCACGTTAACCCCTTTGTGTGACACCAACAACCCGCCTTGTATAATTCGGCAATAAATCTCCTCACCCCTAACCTCAGTCACAATAAGCTCAATCTCTCCATTAGAAAGATAAATCGGATCCCCTTTCTCAATATCAATATAAAGTTCATTATCATCAATATGGATTACTTTAGACCCAGGGATGCTAGGGCCGGTGCTCAACACCAAATTCGAACCTTCTGTAAGCATTACGCCTTCGGCTGGCAATTTACCCACCCTAATTCGAGGCCCCTGCAAATCTTGGATGAGATAAATCTTGCGGCCTGTCTCCTTTTCGATTTTCTTAATAATTTTTTTTACTTCCAAAAACTGCTCAAAAGTAGCGTGAGAAAAATTCAGGCGGATCATTTCTGCTCCGGCGTGAACCAATTCCAACAATGACTCATAATTTGCCGTTTTTGGCCCGACTGTAATAACGATTTTAGTTTTCATGCATTTCTTTAAAATTTACCTACACATTATAATGCATTTCAAAAATATTTTGAACTCTTAAAAATAAGATTTAATAAATTTTAAAATATACCTAAATTTTCCTAAAAGCAATCTGATCAGGGGCGGTTTTTTCCATGCCGAGCATTAAACCGCTTGTTATAGTATAGCCCCCAAAACGATTATTAATCTGGTCAATCGTTTGGCTGAGCTTGTCCTGTTTATCTTTACGGCAAAACAAATCAAGCTGATTTGATTTGCGTGACAGCCCTGTAACCCCTACGGACATCTTAAAAACCGCCACCGTTAGCGCAGTCTTAGACAAAAAATCAGCTAACGGGTTAAAAATATCATTGGTGGAAAAGATCTTATCTGAGCGTTTTATTGAAATATGATGAACACTATTATAAAGGCAAGCGAACTGCCCATAAACCGTGGCGGCCTCAAAATCCAACTGGCGCAACCGACGGCCAGTCTTATCGCAAAGCTTATACAAAACCCCAAGCAAATATTCCTTGTCAGTGGTCTTTAGGGGCAGACAGTGCGAATGGCCGATAGATTTGGGCGGCACAAGCTCACTTGAAATCTGGGAAATCTCCAGACCGTTAACATGACACCACAAGTAATAGCCTGGCAAGCCAAGGCGACGACGCAATACTTGAGGGTCGAAGTTTTTCAACTCAAAAAGGGTGTATATCTTAAGCTCATTAAGCCGCCTGGACATGGCTCGCCCTATGCCCCACGCAGCAGCAACCTCAATGGCCAGACATTCATCGATATTGTTCGGTGTTATTGCGAGGCAACCGCCTTTCGGAGCCGTATCACCAGCAAACTTGGCTAGAAATTTTGTCCAAGAAATACCGACAGAACAGCGCAACCACTCGCCCACCTCGATCAATATCTCATGTTTAATTATCTCTGCCAAAACCTTAGCCTCATCAAAGTCCTTGACCCAACCAGTTATGTCAACGAATGCTT
>JAAXVE010000041.1 GCA_013335665.1 Candidatus Falkowiibacteriota bacterium | reverse complement strand
TGGCTGAGCCTCCAAATCTCAGCCTTTTTGTATAAAAAAGAGGCGGCACATTGCCGCCTCTTTTAATGATTAAGTACTATTCAGATAATTTTCCTTGCAAATAACACTTTAAATCTTCCACCTTAACAGATGTCTGCTCCATCGTATCGCGATCACGCACTGTGACTACGCCTTTTTCCAAAGTGTCAAAGTCGATAGTGACGCAGAACGGGGTACCAATTTCATCCTGGCGGCGATAGCGCTTGCCAACATTGCCATTATCATCGAATTCACACATCAATTCTTTTTTCAAATCGGCATAAACTTCGCGTGCCTTGCTGACTAACTCTGGCTTGTTCTTAAGCAAAGGAAAGACCGCCACCTTGATCGGTGCCAAGGCCGGCTTAAATTTCAGTACGGTGCGTACGTCCCCCTCTTTCACTTCTTCTTCGTTGTAAGCCTCGGACAACACAGCCAAAAGAGTTCTGGTCAAGCCGAAAGACGGTTCGATGCAATGCGGAACGAATTTGTTGCCTTCGTCATCGGTATACTGCAAATCTGCTCCGGAGTGCTCGATATGCTGCTTTAAATCGTAGTCAGTGCGATAGGCAAAACCGTGCAGCTCACCCCAACCGATCGAAGGAAAATCATACTCGACGTCATAAGTATCCTTAGAATAGAACGAACGTTCATTCTCATCATGACGACGCCAGCGCATCTTTTCCTCGGATAAACCAAGTTTGCTGGCGAAGAAATCTTTGATCTGACCTTGCAACTCCTCAAAAGGCTTGCGCCAATCATCTTCTTTCTCCGGCGGTTTAATAAAATACTCGATTTCCATCTGTTCAAATTCACGCGTACGGAAAATAAAATTTCCCGGGGTAATCTCATTACGGAAAGCCTTGCCGACTTGAGCGATACCGAAAGGCAGCTTCTTACGCATTGTCTGCACTACGTTTTTAAAGTTGATGAAAATGCCCTGGGCAGTTTCGCCACGTAAATAGGCGATATTCTTCGCTTCCTGCAAAACGCCGACGTTGGTTTCGAACAGCAGGTTGAAGCGGCGGGCATCGGTCCAGTTGGATTTGCCGCAATCAGGACAGACAATCTGCAGTTCGTTCAATTTCTTACCAACTTCGTCAAAAGGAATGGCTGCAGTCTCGTCGACACCGATCTTGGCCTCAAGAAGCTTGTCACCGCGATGGCGGGTCTTGCACTCCTTACAGTCAACCAAAGGATCGTTGAAGTTGGCCACATGACCTGAGGCTACCCAGACTTTCGGATTAGTGATGATGGCCGAATCCAAGCCGACCATGTCGTCGCGCTCTTGCACGAAGGTCTTCCACCAGGTCTTAGCAATATTGTTTTTTAACTCGGTGCCATAAGGGCCGTAATCCCAAGAATTTGCCATACCGCCGTAGATTTCCGAACCCGGAAATACGAAACCGCGGCGTTTGCACAGGGAAACGATCTTTTCCATTGTTTTTTGTTCCATGGTGTTCGTTTGTCAGGACGAAAAAACTCGTCCTAAACATTTAATTAATTAAATGTTCGGGACGAGCCTTTTAGAATGACCCGCGGTTCCACCCGCTTTCCTGCCTTATCGGCAGGCACTTTTATTCTTTTGTACCAAGAGTGCCAATCTCTCTCGATGATATCAATATACTGAAAGGCAAATCATTTGTCAATAAAAAAATAGGGGGAGGTTTAAGTCCTCCCCCGAGCATCAGTCATTTTGAAGACTGATTACGAGATCTTTTTTATTTACTGGTTCTTCTTTTATGACACCCTGTTCGTTGAACTGGGCCGTTACTTCTACATATAATCCTGTTTGACTTGACGGAACTGCGATTACTGCCCTTGTCAGTGTGCCGTTATCCATAACAGATCGCTTGGAACTGTCGGCTCCATACTTTAACAAGTAGCAAAGGAGCTTTTTTTTAGAGGTCTGTTCCACCTCTCTCCAAGTAATTTCAACCGGACGAGTGGCTTGGGGCCACGGAGGTGCATCTTTCGTCACTTGGACAGCTATGGTTGCTGGTGGCTTTAGGCTTTGTGCAAAGCCATGCTCATGTAATCCGAGTAATCCAACAGCTATCAATGCCCCTATTACGATTTTTTTCATCCTCTCCTCCTTGCAGAAATGGTTTTTTACGAATCAATACAGCGACTCGAAATGATGACTTGATTCATAAGTTTCTTGGCCAGTGGTGTTGTCTCTCAGAAGTGCCTGAACTTCAAACTTCAATTTTACACCGAAGTCGCATTGTAGCACCGCTGATGTTTTATACCCATTTTCAATCGAAAAATCAAATCCTGAACTAGTGGTAGGCCCGTAAACAACCCGATAACCCGAGAGGGTTTTTCCTGCTGGTGCCGTAACCGATTCCCACGAAATAAAATGAGCATTTTTGACAACTGGCGCAACAGATGTGGTAAATTTTACAACATTTGAGAGAACCGATCCTCCACAGTTGTCCGTCGACTTTACGACAACATAATAAACCGTGTTGGCAGACAAGTTGGTTAAATACATTCCGCGCGCTTTGCCTTCTACCGCACCGATGCCAGGAGAAACGAAAGCATTAGCGATGCTGCCAACATTTCGGGCCGTTATTGCCGTTTTCGAAACTTTGATGGTATAGATGATGTCCGGGTTAATGGTTGGCAACTGCATCACCAATAGCGCGTAGTTATTGGAAATGCCCAGAGGATTCACTTCAATGCTCGGCGTTGAGGCCGAAAGCGGACCGTCTGCGATACAAGCGGCTTCAACCTGAGAGACTCTGGCTAGTGCCAAAAAAATAATAACTGCTGCTATTAACCTTACCATGATGATCTCCTTTGCTCTTGAAATTTTTAAAGAGAGCTTCTTCAAATTACCTTTTACGGTACGTGTACCTCGTTTGAGGGCGAACTCTCCTGCCCTGCAGTGTTAAAGGCGGTGACAATGAAATACATGGTTTCACTACTACCTTCGCTGCAGTCAAAGTCCTGCAATACTACCGTAGCGGTATTATTCATACCTGCCTCCTGCACATATTGCCATGTTTGCTGCGGCCCGAACTCGAGCCAGCTAGTCGTGTTGTACTTCACCCGATAACCGGCCAAATCAGCTTCAGTATTATGATCCCACTGAAGGACAACCGTGCATTTCTTTGGTGGTGGAGCGGCTGTGGTAGTAAAGCTAACTACGTTTGACATAGCGGATACATTCCCACAACCATCAGTTGCTGCAACTGCTACGTAGTACTTGGTTAATGGTGCAAGCCCAGGTATGTTTATACCCTCCAAAGAACCTGGTGTGCCTTGCGGTTGGTTGCCTGATGATGGCAAGGTGCCAAAATTTCGAGTTGTGATAGCCACTGTTGAGACCTTGATGACATAATTTCCCAAACCTGATGGATCTGTTGGAGCGGTGAAAATCAAGAAAGCTCCCGTGTCTGAAATTCCATTTGCAGGCACAGAGATCGAAACCGCTGCCGGTTTTGTCGTGTCACCCGCCATGCAGGCAGAGTGAGCAATTTTTACGAAAAACATGTTAAACGTCGCCAATACCACTAATAACATTACCTTTTTCATCTCTTGATCCCCCTTTTTTCCTTTTTTTTGGTCATGTGACCCTTATTGTCAAAGTCCAGCTCTAATTAAATAATAACATATTTTGACAAAAAAGTCAATAATATGTTATTATTTTTCCTAATTTTAGATAAAATAATTAGAACAACCCCACACTAATCCGATCCAATTCAGTGGTTGTAATGCCAATGCCCAATTTCCTCATTACTGCGAAAGCGTCGCTTGGACGACCCAGATAATAAGCTTTGCGATCCTTGGGATTTATATAATATGCTTTCCCCTTATCCTCTACGTCAAGCAATATCTTTCCACTCAGGGCTGCAGAATAAATCTTATTTTTAACAATCACCTCATGTTTTACGCCTAAACCTAATCTGCGCATGACAGTGAAAGCATCATTAGGACGTCCTAAATAATATCTTTTCAAATCCTTAGGATTAATATACCAAGCCTGACCCTTGCTCTGAACTTGCAGAAAAATTTTTCCCTGACTTTTCTTTGCAAATGCCGAATCTATAACGATTTTTTTCTTAACCAACAGAGGGCTGAAGTCCTGTAACAGTTCCTGTTTGTCATTAAAACCGTCACCATCTGTATCGGCTTTCAGGGGATTAATTCCGAGCGCCACCTCCATATCATCAACAATTCCGTCTTTATCCGAATCGGTCAATGTCGCTGCCGTCGAGGCGCTTGTGGTCGTCGTAGCCGGCGTTATTACGGTCGTGGTAGTGCTTGCTGCCGAAGCGGTCGATGTTGACGTTGCCGAAGTCGAGGTGCTGGCTGTGCAGGTCTGGGTAAGGACTGGTGAACCGCCACTGCAACCTGTCGGTGAAGAAGTCATAATGGAACGAGTCTGGGTGCCATTAGAACACACACTCCAAACTGAATATGTCCAGGATGAACAGGTCGTGACAGAACTCGCACCTCCGCCGCCTCCACCACCACTAACCACATTTGATTTCGTAGTAACACTTATCACTGAGTCTGCTGACACTGATGTAGAACTCGCATACGCCCTCAATGAGTATGTGTACTGAGTGCCCTCGCCTAACCCGGTGTCTACATAGCCAGTGGTCGATGGCGTCGTGGTCGCGATCTGTAGGCCTCCTCGATAAAGAATAAAATAGGCAATCGGCTCAGTGCTTGCCGTCCAATAAAGGTTATTCGAATTAATCGAAGCGCCAGAACCTCCAAAACCAGAAGGTGTGCTTGGTAAGGTCGAAGTTGAGGTTGTGGCCGAGGTGGCAGAAGTGTTACCGGCCAAATCATATGCCGCTATGCCGTACACATATCTAGTCAGCCCAGAAAGCCCCGCATCGCTGTAACTGTTTACTGTTGATGTGGCAACCTGAACAAGCGAGTTAGTCCCGGTTGCTCGATATATTTTGTACCCTACTACTCCGACATTGTCGGTCGAAGCGATCCAAGCAATGTTTATTACAGAGGCGGAAGTAGTGCCGGTAGTAAGCCCACCCGGAACTGAAGGTGAAATTGAGTCTATAGTACCAGTAGTTGTAGCTACTGCTGATAAGTAACTCGGATTAGCAAAGGCCCTAATCCCATAATTATATGCGGTATTAGCAACCAACCCAGAATCTATATATGTACCGACTGCTGACGAAGTAGTTCCGACCTGCGTGCCGTTGCGGTAAATAAAGTAATATGAAAGTGCCTCCGTACTGGTTGACCAACCAAGAGTAATACTAGTACCAGTGGCCGATCTGACTGCGAATCCAGAAGGAATGCTTGGCAAAGTCGTAGACGAAGTAGTGGCTGAATTAGCAGAGGTATTGCCAGCTGCATCATAGGCGCTAACTGAGTATACGTAAGAAGTTAAAGACTTGTTAGTGTTGTCAGTGTAGGTTGAATTAGTGGTAGTTCCAATCTGGGATAAAGAGCCTGTACTAGTAGCTCGATAAATGCGATAACCGGCCACACCAACATTATCCGTAGAGGCATCCCATAAAAGCGTCATAGAATTAGATGTACTGGTTGAAACTGCGAGACCGGAAGGGACTGTCGGGGCCTGAATGTCTGGCAAGGTTATCATGACCGTGCGACTAGAGCTGGTTGATATGTTTCCTGCTGCATCCTTTGCCCAAGCATAAGCTGTGCGGCTACCTGCTCCGGAGAAAATGTATGCGGTAGGTGCGCTAGCTGACCAATTGGCGTCATTGACGTTCGGCGTGGAAGATGATTCGTTGATCAGATACCTGGTGACGGCTACATTGTCGTTGGCCGTTAAAGACGTAACTGAAACTGTTGTCGAGGCAGAGCTGGCCGGCATCACGAAGGCTGTAACGGTTGGAGCCGCTATATCAACTATACTAGTTGTGACTGTAATAATATTAGAAATAGTCGAAACGTTGCCAGAACTGTCAATAGTTACAATAGCAAAATAGTAGGTAGTATCTGAGTCCAAACCTGAAATTGTTATATGCTCAGGTGAGCCGGCGGTTTGCGGAGCTGGTTCATTAGTGACTCGCGTCGCCACGTTCCAATTTGAATCATCTATTGTTGAAGTTGAATAACGTATATCGTAAGAAGAGGCTGTGCCAGAATAAGCATCATCACCCGGAGCCGCCCACCCCAAATCAACGGAATCTACAGTAGCATTTGATGCTGATAAATCAGTTATTTGTCCAGGAGCTATAATATCAGAAGTAGCCAGCATCCCGAGGGTGGCATTGCCAACATTGGAAAAATTCAATCGGTAAACCGAAGTACTGCTGATAGCGTAAACATATGAAGAATCACCAGGATTAGTTACTACATCAAGCAAAGAAGCATTGCCCATGCCAAGATTGGCGTTTGCCCAAGCACTACCCAGGCTAGCACTATCGCTATCAACTGAAAAATATGCACCGCTGCGACTAGCGGCGAATGCCAATATTTGTCCGTTATAGTCTGTGGCCAGGGAATTAATCCTTGTATCTGCCATACCATCGCTTAGCCAAGTCCAGGTCGAACCGTTATCAGATGAATGATATAATCCATTATCCGTAGATAAATACAGCCCGCCGAATGAATTATTAATCGATATATTGTTGATGTTAGTCGTAGTACTGTAGACCACGGACCAACTCTCATTAACACTCCCATTTGAAAACATAGGGCTGGAAACAACTTCGTTAGCACTTGTGATGCCATAGATATTTCCCACCATAAAGTCAGTCATCATCTTCTTAACCGCGCTTGCCCCTAAACCTGCGCTTTGCAAACTGATACTTGCCCCGGCATCATCACTTCTATATACTCCGCCGGTACTTGTCGAAAAATAAAAACTGCTTGCGTCAGCACCGCCTGATTTGTAACGGTCTATTTTCAGATCTTTAATTGATAGGGTATTTGTGTCAGGCAACTTAGTCCAGGTTGAACCTCCTAAAGTTGATTTAAAAATTCCATTTGCCGTAGCCACATAAACCTCAGTGTTGGCATCTGCAATATTACCCCCACTATAAACGTAGGCGATCTCAATCGAAGTAATATTGAAATTCGTGAGTCCGGAATTGATCAATGTCCAGTTATATCCGTAGTCAGTACTTTTGTATATTCCCTGGCTAGTACCGAGGTAAACGTAGTTATTCATAGTGCTGACCGCAGATATGCTTCCGCTCAGGCTAGCGGGATTTGTTATTTCCCAGATGTCTTGGGCAGCAAACGTTGCAGGCGCTTTTGCCGCTAAAAAAAAGCAAATTCCCAATAAA
>JAAXVE010000003.1 GCA_013335665.1 Candidatus Falkowiibacteriota bacterium | reverse complement strand
CATCAGCGGGTACACAGCTGATGTCTATTTTACCTAAAGTGACACCTTTAAAAACTCTGTTTTGGTAAGAGTAAGCGTACCAGGCATAAGTAAGGCCTGCGATCAGAATTAAGCTAAAAAAAATGATTGCCGCAGCAAGCAACCATTGTTTAGCCTGGTGACGTTTTTCTGGGTGGCTGAACATATTCAATCTGTTGATAATAACTCGTTTAGGACGTCTTTGGCGGCTTGTTCGGAATTGATCTGGGGTGCTGAGTTAGGGCCGATAGTTACTGCCAGTGTCTGTCCAGGTAAAATTTCAGCCGGCAGAAGTTCTGTCGGCAAAATGACGAGCTGATGTTTTTCAGTTAAAAAAATAGCTCGATCCTCCTCGATGCGGTCTAAAGTTAAGATTGCTTCCATGTCCTTATTTGCTTTTTACTTTTACAGTAACTTGTTTTTTTGCCTTAGCCTTTGGCAGAGTGACGGTCAATACACCATTTTCCAGGTAGGCATCGATTTTGTCTGTTTTTATTTCGATCGGTAGAATGATTGATCGTGAGAAGGTTCCCCAATAACATTCACGGAAAAGGTAGTCTTCATCCATTATGGTGCTGTCATCCATTTCACGTTTGCCCCTAATGGTTAGTAAGTCGTTATTGACTGAGATGTCTATATCTTCCGGCTTTACTCCTGCTATTGTTGATTTTACTATAATTGATTCTGGCGTTTGATAAACATCAATAGAAAGCTGTCCTTCCTCATATTCACTTTCCAACCATTCATCCTCGTTAGCATCTGCTTCAAGTAGGTTTATTTGGTTGGCCCAGCTATTGGTTTCTTCCCCCTTTTTAAAAATCCGCATAAGAATATTTTGTTTTTATCTGTATATTATAGTATGAATCGCCAGTCTAAAGCAAGCTGACTTGATTTTTAATTTGGGCCTGGGTGCCTGGGTTATAGTATTTCAATTTTCTTATTTTTCCGGTTTTTGTTTGTGGATCCAGATGGGATTCCTGCCTGCCGGCAGGCAGGGAACCATCGACCCCCGTTTTGCGTTTTTGCAGTTTTTTGTTTGTGGATCCAGATGGGATTGAACCATCGACCCCCGCTTTATAAGAGCGGTGCTCTAACCCCTGAGCTATGGATCCTTGGGTAGTTTTCGTCGGTTTGGTGGCCTTGCGAACTAATTTTGATTTTAGGCGAAACTGTGGAAAATGGCAAGGTTATGATTAATATTGCGGTTTGACAAAAAGCGGCAATCTTGGTAAGAAGTAGTGAATTATTGATCTTTTTATCAGATGCGCTGTATGTATGTGTGTCGGCGCTGTCGTTTATAAGCTAAAAATCGATTTGCAGCACCGGATGTTGTTGCTGGTCAATAAAAAACCGTGAGGGGAGGAAGAAAACAATGGTTAAAGGAAAACGTGGTCACAGGGGCGGGCGAAACAATAGGCGGTCGCTTGAGGCGTTCGGGAAAGAAATACCGCGCTTGCACTACAGGGAGAGTAATGGCAGGGTATTGGTTTGTTTCAAAGGTGTTCGGGGCAAGGATAAACTATTCACAGTGGTAAGTGATCCTCGAAGCGCCCATGATATTTGCAGCTTGTTCAATGAGATGCGGGCAGTGATAAATGATTTGCAAGCCCGTTGCGTAGTTTGATGTTTCCACCGCAAAAGTTGAAGATTCATATTCTGTTGTGAAAGGAGGGATTATGATAAAGACTATCATTATTCCCAAAAAGCATGATGAGGAGTTACTGCTGGCGTTATGGATACTGAAAACATTCGGCAAAAAGGTTTTTAACGGCGTGGATACGGCAAGAGTGGTCAGCCGTTCGGTTTTGAACCAGGTGCGCGATACTGACTTCGTGCTGGCAGCCGAGCATGTCCCCGGCTGTGACAAAGGCGCTGAAGGCCTGGTTCCTGGTCTTGTTCGGTTACTGGGGTGCGAGAGTGATGAGGCACTGTCACAGGTTGTCAGGTTTTTTACGCCTTCTGAACAGCAATCCGCCAAGGGCAGGTGCCTTAATGAGGTTCTCCGCCTTGTCGCGGCGACGTCGTCAGACGTTATGACAGCAAATTGGTTCATGCAATGTGTAGAGGCGAAATATGAAGAATTCAGCCTGCAGGGAAAAGACAAGGTTGAGCGCCAGCTTTCGCAAGCAGGAGACTTGCCTGAATACTCGCGCATCATACGGGTCAGACGTTTGAGCGGGCAGGAGGCCAGGGTCGGTTTCTTGATCGCTAAGGAGGCTTCGTACCTGGATGATGATCTGGACATGGCCATAACTCAGCATCCGACATGTCTGGATATCAGCATAATTTCGAATTTTCCTTTGTACGACGTGGCGCGTGTTTTACGGATCGAGGAGGCAATCAAACAGGCGTCCATGGATATGACTACCGCCAGAAAACGTTGGCGGGAATTTTCTGACGTAGGCGTCAACCCTGACGTGCCACAGTGGAGTTATGCTGTCGATGGTTTGCACGTGATCACATCCGGAAACTCAGGAGACCTGACAGCGTTGCGGTTCGATGAAGTATGTACATTGGCCCGCCTGGCCATAGACAACAGTTTTCACCTTCATCGTGCCAACATGTGCCATCAGCAGGTTTGCACCGGCACGCTCGACAATCCTTGCGGCTGGTATCGTTGGAACCTGACGAAATGCCGCGGCGTCCGCAGTACCATGAGGAGAGAAAGAGGTGCTCTTGAATAGTCGAAACATTAACAGTTATTAAAAGCCCTGGGATTACCAGGGCTTATTTTATTTATGGGCGATAGGCCTTGCTCATATAGGTGATCAGAAACATAATACGCTGTTAGTATTTTAAATAATAAATTAACTAAGAAGGTGTTTATTCTGAAAGATTTTTATTTTTTTAGCATGATTTATTTAAAGATGTCCGTCTTGACAAAACCAGGCAGATGGGGATAATTGTGGAATGATCATTATAGAAATTCAGGAGGGGCGTATGCAAAATTCGAAAATCATTGTTGCCAGCGGCTCCGTTATTGTCGAAGAAAATAAAGTGCTTCTTATTCGTGAGGGCAAAGGTAACGATTGGAAGTTTGTTGGCGGCAAAGCTGAGTTTGAACACGAAAATCTTGAGCAGGTGGCTCGGCGTGAGGCGCGTGAAGAGATGGGCATTAATCTTGAAATAATTGATAGCGAGCCATATTTTTATCACGTAACAAGACCAGCGGAGGGTGGGCAGATTGATTTTCTTTTGTTTCATTATCGAGCTCACCGAATCGGAGAGCTGAAGCCAGGGCAGGAAATTCGTGAATGGTGCTGGATGGATCTTTCGGTTATAAATAATTCACTCCAAAGCGGAAACGTCAGAGAGCTTGGTTTGTCACCTAATATTGTGCCAGCCTTGCGATATTACAACTTCATTGAGTAGAACAACCTGAGTAAATCTCAGGTTTTTTTGTATTAAAAAATTGCCTCATGTTGTCTGTTTGTTAACTTCGAATCTTTTCTATTAACAACTAAAATAATAAAACCCACCTAGGCAGTGGGCATTATTATTTTAGTGGACGATAGAGGATTCCTGCCTGCCGGCAGGCAGGCGAACTGGGGCACATGTCCGCCTTGGGAGGAGAAGCCCCACCCCGTCATTAGTCTTGTAGTTTTATCTTGCCTAATTGTTTGTAGTTTTGTAGCCCAAAGCTTTTATCGCCTCGCTCAATTCTAGAGGTTCTTCACCCTACATCTGCATAATATAAAAAACCGACTGCTGGTGCAATCGGCTTTTTATATTATGTGGACGATAGAGGATTCGAACCTCTGACCTCTACAATGTCAATGTAGCGCTCTAACCAACTGAGCTAATCGTCCTTAGTTGTTTTAATTTTTCCTTACCACAACCTGATTTCCAATATTTTTCTCTTTCTCTGGCGTTAATTCTATTATCACATTCTTCGATATATAATACCGTAAATTCTCCTCTGTTTTTTGTTGATTTTGTTTTGCCTCTGCTGTGTTCAGCCAGGCGTCGGCTTAAGTCAGATGTTATCCCTACGTATATTCTGTCTTTAAATTGTAATGCATAAACTATGTACATGCATTAAGCGCTCCCTGCCTGCCGGCAGGTAACCAACTGAGCTAATCGTCCTAAGTTGTTTTAACTTTTTATTTACCAAAAAAGTCGCGGTTGCGACAAGTATAAAATAGCATGCAGGCTTTTGTTTGTAAAGAGGCTTTGTTATCTGCGTTTTTATTGCGATAACTTGGCTATCTTGGCAGTAAGGCTGGCTATGACTGATTCTTCGATTTTTCCTAAATCTGCATCCAGTCGTGCTTGGGCGAAGTGGTGGTTGCCAATGGGCTCAAACTCTGATAAAAGAGATGAGGCGTTGAAATTTTTAACGGAGTAAAGATCAACAACATTCGGCTTATCCAACCCTTCGGTTTCATACAGCAAGGCTATGGCCTTTATTTTTGAGATGCTGACAATCAGCTCATCGACCACCTCAGCCAAGTCGAGCGGAGTGGTTCCGGTTTTTCTAAAATCCTCAGCGGTAATCATGGACCACACCAGCTGGCTGTCGAGCGTGCTTTTTAGCCGTGCCAAAACCACTCCCCACAACTTGAGCACGTTTAGCTGCCTTGAGCGGTAGAGTTGGTTGACTATCTCCTCACGGCGTCCGCCCAAAGCGATAAGCTGAGCCACCGCATTCAGTGTCGTTGGCGTGATATTGTGAGTGCGGAAACTGCGTGTCTTGGAGATAATGCCAGCTAGCAGACAGGTGGCGATGTTTTCATCGATTGCTTCGCGCGTCGCGTCGGAAAGAAGATTAAAGATTATTTCCGTGGAGGAAGTGGCGGTCAATTCGACAAGGTTGATCTGGCCAAAACCTTCGTTGGCCGGATGATTGTCAATGTTAATGACTGGAACCTGATAAAACAGTTCGGTGTTTTTTTCATAGATCTCGCCCAAGGAATCAAGGTCGCGACTGTCGACAATAATGATAAGGTCATAGGCAAATTCGCCGATGCGACTTGTCACCTGCTCGGGTCGAAGCTCGCCATTGAGCGGCGAGACGAAAATATCGAGACGGTCGTGATGCATCTTGTGGCGTACCATCCCGGCTTGCCCGTTAGACAAACTCAAAGAGATGACCAGGTCGCGACCGCTCAGCGGTTCAGTGCTTATGCTGGAAAAGTCGGGAAGGAAGTCAAAAGCCAGGATATTATCCTTTGGTGAGACTATGATATCGGCGGTTTTTCCAATTTTTTCCAAAAAAAATTTAAGAGCGAGCGCGGAAGAGGCTGCGTCAACGCTCCAATGCTTATTGAAAGAAATGAGAATTCTTTCTTTTTTCCTGATTTGTTCGAAAAATTGCTGTGACTGGCTTAACACGGTCTTAACATAAGAAAATCCACCTAATGGCGGATCAATTGCTTAGTAAATCAATATAACCTAGCCAAGGGGTGGTGTCAAGGCTGATTTGCGGGCATTTCCCCCTATATTTTCTTGCAAAATAAGGCTTTTTTTGTTATGGTGCAGTTATAATTTTACTTTATGATTGAGGAAAAAAACAAGAATCCGGAAGAGATATCCAAAGCGTTCGAACCGGCACTTCACGAGGATGCAATATATAAGAAATGGGAGGAGTCCGGTTTTTTTAATCCGGATAATTTGCCTGATGCCGATGCCAGGCCTCCTTATACGATTGTCTTGCCGCCGCCAAATGTGACCGGCACGCTGCATCTAGGGCACTCTTTAATGCTGGCTGTCGAGGATATCCTGACACGCTTCCATCGTATGGCCGGTTATCGGGCGTTGTGGGTACCAGGCACCGATCACGCGGCTATAGCTACTCAGACCAAGGTTGAGAAGCTGATTCGCGAAGAGGGCTTGACCAGACACCAGTTGGGACGTGAGAAGTTCCTGGAGCGGGTGAACAAATTTGCACAGGAATCGCATGACACGATTATCCGTCAGTCTAAAAAAATGGGCTCGAGTATGGACTGGTCGCGCGAGGCCTATACTTTGGATGCTGTGCGTACGCGCGCAGTGCGTTCCGTTTTTAAGATGATGTTCGAAGACGGATTGATTTATCGCGGAGAAAGAGTTGTGAATTGGTGTCCGCGCTGTCATTCGACTTTGGCTGATGATGAAGTTGAGTACAAAGAGCAGAAGGCCAAGCTTTACACTTTTAAATATGATAAGGATTTTCCGATATCAATCTCGACCACCAGGCCGGAAACCAAACTGGGAGACACTGCCATTGCTGTCAATCCAAAGGATGAACGTTATAAGCACTTGGTCGGTCAGTCATTTGCTGCTAATTTTTGCGGCACCAAGCTCAATATCAAGATAATCGCAGATCGTCAGGTCGAATCTGACTTCGGGACGGGCGCCCTAGGCGTGACCCCGGCCCATTCGATGGTTGATTGGAAGATGGCCAAGGAACAGGACCTGCCAATTATAAAAGTTATTAACGAGGACGGTAATATACATGAAGGTTTTGGTGAATTTTCAGGAAAAAGCGCGCTCGAAGCACGCGAGCTGGTAGCTCAGCGTTTGCGTGAGGCTGGTTTGATGGAAAGTGAAGAAGATGTGGCAAATAATTTATCTGTTTGCTATCGCTGCGATACTCCAATTGAACCCATTCCCTCCCTCCAGTGGTTTGTAAACGTGAATCTGCCGATCGAGCGTTTGGGCAATAGATCTATTAAGGATTTGTCCTTGGAGGCTGTGCGCAGCGGCGTTTTCGGCCGTGATAAGATCCGCATCCTGCCAGAAAGGTTTGAAAAGAATTATTTTCATTGGATGAATAATTTAGGCGATTGGTGTATCAGTCGTCAGATTTGGTTCGGCCATCGCATCCCTGTATGGTATCGCGCTGCGGATAATCAGCAGCAGACAGAATCTACTGAAAAATATGTCGGCATCGAGCCTCCTGCCGGTGATGGTTGGCTACAGGATGAAGACACCTTAGACACTTGGTTCTCGTCCGGCTTATGGACTTTTTCAACGTTGGCGAATAGTGAGGATGATTTTGCTATTGAGAACCACAAACTAGTGGTCAAATCCGCAGAGTTTGCCAAACATCACCCCACCTCCGTTTTAGAGACCGGTTATGACATTTTGTTCTTCTGGGTCGCGCGCATGATTATCATGACTACTTATGCGGTTAATGATATCCCATTTCAAGATGTATATCTGCACGGTTTGGTAAGAGATGAAAAGGGACGCAAGATGAGCAAATCGCTCGGCAATGTAATTGACCCGCTGGATATGATCACCGCCTACGGTACGGACGCGACAAGGTTGGCAATGGTTGTCGGCACAACCCCGGGCAATGACTTAAATCTGGGCGAGGAGAAGATTTCCGGCTTCCGTAATCTGGTTAACAAAATCTGGAATATAGCTCGATTCATCGCGACTTCTTACGGCATAGATAGGAACGTAACTGCTGTTAGCGCGCAAACGAGTGCAGACCGATGGATTCTGGATAAATTTTCTAATCTTATCGCTGAGGTGACAGCGGATATTAAGGAATATCGCTTGTCTTCGGCAGCGGAGAAGTTGAGAGTCTTTACATGGGACGATTTAGCGGATTGGTACCTTGAGGCTTCGAAGTTTGAGAAGTCAGAAAACAAGAAGGCTATACTTTCCTATATTATTACCAACCTCTTGAAGCTTTGGCATCCCTTCATTCCTTTTGTAACTGAGGCGATTTGGCAGGAGATTGTCGGTGGGGAGATGCTGATGATTGAATCCTGGCCCAAAGAACCTGGTAGCCAAGGCGATGATGGTTTCGAACTGGTTAAAAAGGTTATTTTGGCTATCAGGAATGTCAGAGCAGAGAATAAGGTAGAGCCGGCTAAAAAAATTAAAGCCGTGATCTTTGCCAATGCCAAGACGGCGCAGCTCGAAGCAGCGCGTCCATTAATTATGGGCCTGCGTACTAATATTGGAGAGATGGAATTGGCAGAAAAAGGGGAAGCTCCAGCACAGGCCATCTTTGCTGCGGTTGAGGGTGTTGAAATATATCTTTTAGGTGCGATCGATCAGGAAAAAGAAAAGGCTCGCATCGCCAAGGAGATAGAGCAATTGGATAAGTTGATTGGGGCAATCGAGATGAAGTTAAGTAATCAGGAGTTCGTCGGCAAGGCGCCCGCAGCTGTGATTGCCAAGGAGAAAGAGAAATTATCCAAATATCAAGCTGATAAGGAAGTGCTCGCCCTTAAGCTAGCTTATTAACACTAACATATATTATGTCAGAAAAAATTTACCTGCGCATTTTGCGTTTGGGGGTTTACGCGTCATTCTTGACGACATTTTTCGTCTTTAACAATCTGTTGTTTCCGTACATTACGTCTAAGCAGATTCCGTTCAATCTGCTCGTCGAGGTTTTGACTTTCGTCTGGATTGCGTTTTTGATCAAGTATCCGAGCTGGCGTCCGTTCGTCGGCAGTCGTTCGATCAAGAAAGACTGGTTGAGTTTGGGGCTTTTTGCCTTTTTCACTATCCTGGTCATTTCTTGCATCTTCGGCGTCGATTTTAATCTTAGTTTCTGGGGAGATATCGAGCGCATGTTGGGTGTATTTCATCTACTGCATTTCTTGGCTTTGTATCTAATCATGATCACAGTTTTCCGTTCATGGCCGGAGTGGCGCAATCTATTAGGTGTGGCTGTGCTTGTTTCAGTGTATCAGGCATTCACCTCTTTTCCGCAGGCGGCTGCCGGAAAATCAGCCTTTGGCACTTTAGGCAACACTTCCTATATTAGTGGTCAGATGCTTTTTGGTATGTTCTTTGCCCTGATTCTATTTTTCAAGCAGAAGAATTTCTGGCTACGCAGTGGCTATATCTTGTCGATAATTTTCATGTTCGTAGCCTTTAAGAATTCCGGAACTCGCGGTGCCTTTATCGGTTTGGCTGTCTCCATCCTGCTGCTGCTTTTCTTACTAGCCATGTTTAACAAGAATCTCAAAGTACGTTACGGCAGCATTGTCGTCGCCGGCTTGATCATTCTTGGCGTCAGCTTGATCTATACCAATTCCAATAGCGCTTGGGTGCAGAACAACGATTTTTTCAGGCGTATCACCCAGATCAATTCGCAGGCGAACACTTTCCAGACTCGTATTCTTTCCTGGAAAGCTGGCATGAAGGACTTGCCTAACCACTATCTGCTCGGCACGGGTTATGGTAATTTCGCTTCTAGTTTCGACAAGTATTTCGACCCGGCATTCTATGATTGGGCCAGGACTGAGACTTATTTCGATCACGCTCATAATAACCTGGTCGATTTGCTCTCTACGACCGGCATTTTGGGGCTGCTTTCCTATCTAAGCATTTTCGCAGCCTTGGTTTATTACATGATTCAAGCTTTCCGTAAGAAGCAGATTTCTTTGATTCAATTTGGTTTGTTATTAGCCTTGCTGACGGCATACTTTATCCAGAACGTAGTTTTGTTCGATTCCTTCGTGACGTATCTGATGCTGATGGTCTTGTTCGCCTATGTTTATTCCTTGATGTATCCATCATCAGCAATGGAGCCGGTCGTTCACAAGGTCAAGGACGGCTGGGTTAACGCGATCAATGGTGAGGTGACCAACAAGGGCTTCTTTCTGATGATAGGTACCGGCTTGGTTTTGTTGGTCATCGCCTACCAGTTCAATGTCAAAGTGTGGAAAATGCTTGATTTGACCATCGCAGGCCAGTCTGCGGCAGCTCAAAGTGATTTACCTAAAGCGATCAATTATTATAAGCAGGCATTTGCATACAATACTCCCCTGGATAGGGACAGTCGTAACACATTGGTGCAATTGGTAATGTCGCGCAGCGACCTGCTTGCCAAGCTGCCACAGTCGCAGGCCCGCGAGTATCTAGATTTTGCGATCGAGCAGGCTGAAAAAAACGTGGCATTGAATCGCGGCGACAGCTTCAGTCAGATGATTCTGGCACAGATACTTAATTTCACCTCGACCTATTATTCCAATGAGCCGGATAAATTCTCTTACTATTCCCAGCGCGCAGAGACGGCCGTTGATAAGTGCATCGAAGCTACGCCTCGTCGCTCTACGGTTTATTTTATCAAGGCACAGATTTATCTGACCCGCGGTGAAAAAGAAAAAGCGATCGATACGTTGAAATATGCTGTCGGCTTGAACCCCAAATTCCCGGACGCTACCTGCCAGCTCGGCAAGGTCTACGCCTATCTTGGTAAGACAAAGGAGGCGCAAAAGACTATTGATGATTGCGTCGACCTCGGCGGTGCCGATACGCTTTACTCCGGCCAGCAGCTAGTCGATTTGACTAACCGTTACGTCAAAGAAAAGCGTTTCGACCGTGTCGTCAAGGTTCTGACCCAGCTTTCGACCATGGATCAGAATAATGTTAAGATATGGACGGGGCTAGCTGAGGCTAACAAACAGATCGGCCACAAGGCCGAAGCGGTGGCGGCAGCAAGAAAGGCGGCCGAAATCGATCCATCACTCAAGTCCAGCGCAGAACAGTTTATCCAACAAATTCAATAGTAAACAAAAAACCGCCCCATCCTGGGGCGGTTTTTTTGCCCGTAATCGTTAATTTTGTTATAATTCAGCTTATGATAAAACTAAGACGCGAGGGCATTCTCCTCGAAAAAACCAGAAACTCCTTTGAGAATAAGTCAGTGCTTAATCCTGGCGTAGTCCAAGACGGTAAAAATGTTCATGTAGTCTATCGGGCAATTGATAAAAATTTTGTCTCATCCTTAGGATATGCCCGGTTGGAGGGACCGACAAAAGTGGTAGAGCGTTGGAATAAGCCGTTCTTGTACCCTAAATTTAAGTATGAGAGCCGAGGGATTGAAGATCCACGCATAACTAAGATTGATGATGTTTATTACCTCGTCTATATTGTCCATGATGGAAAAAATTGTTTCCTGGCCTATTCTTATGGTAAAGACATCCTTAATTTGAAACGAGGCGGAATAATCAGCCCGACGGTCACATATAGTAAGGCTGCAAAACTGTTCCGTTACTCCAAGCTCAAGGACGATTATTATTTTTACCAGGCATACTACCAGCAATACGGTGGCAAGGACATCCGCGTTTGGGATAAGGACGGATGCCTTTTCCCAGAAAAAGTAAACGGCAAATTCATCTTAATGCATCGCATCTTGCCAGACATCCAGATTGCTGATTTTCACGATTTTAAGGAATTGAAGAGCGATAAGTATTGGACAGAGTATATGATGAATATGTCCAAGAACGTGATTTTGGAAAACGCTTACGATTTTGAAGAACGTCATTTGGGTGGCGGCGCCCCTCCGATAAAAACTAAACATGGTTGGCTGGTTATCTATCACGGGACTGAAGAATCCAATCATCGTCGTATTTATCGCGGTGGTGCGGCTTTGTTCGACCTGGAAGATCCGACAAAATTATTAGCCCGCTTGCCTTATCCAATTTTGTCTCCGGAAAAAGATTATGAACTGCGCGGCCATGTCAGCCAGGTTGTTTTCCCGACCGGCACTAGTTTTTTCCGCGACCGCCTTTATATCTATTACGGTGCAGCCGACTCTCGCATAGCTGTTGCCAGCGTAAAAATCGACGATTTGCTAGAAGAGTTGCGCGCCAACCGCGTGAAAACTGATTAATAATGGCTAAAACTATTTACACGATGCGTTTGATTCGGTAGAATTATAAGAGCAAATAAAACGCATGCAGAGGTGCGCTTGAGCGTACCTCTATTGTTTATCAGGAAGCTATATGACTAAAGCCAAAGCTCCGTGCATAATGTATGTAAGCACCTTTCCTCCGCGAGAGTGTGGCATTGCTACATTTACCCAAGATCTCACCAATGCTATTGATCGGGAGTTCGCCCCCGAGATAAAAAGCAAGATCGTAGCCATGAATAAAAATGGCACTTCTCTTTACAATTATCCGCCGAAGACTGCTGTACAGATCAATGACGATGATTTGGAGGATTATATTGTTGCCGCGAACGAAATAAACAACTCGTCAGAAATCAAGCTGGTTAACATCCAACATGAGTACGGCATTTATGGAGGCGAGTGGGGCGAGTTCATCTTGCCGTTCATGGAGCTGATTAAAAAACCGATCGTTTTGACGATGCACACCGTCCTGCCTAATCCTGACGATTGGGATGAGCGCGAAAAGCTTATCAAAATTACGCAGAAGATTGCTGAAAAAGCAGAGCGGATAGTCGTAATGACCAACAGCGCCTCCAAGCTGTTGCAAACCCTTTATAATGTGCCCGCGGAAAAAATAGTGGTTATCCCTCATGGTGTGCACCACATCGCTTTTCCTTCGAAAACGAAGTCAAAGAAGAAACTTAACTTGGAAGGACGTACCGTGCTTTCAACCTTTGGCATGCTTAACCGTGACAAGGGAATTGAATACGCGATTGAAGCGTTACCGAAAATCGTGGCCAAGCATCCAAGCGTGGTTTATCTGGTTCTGGGTGCAACTCACCCTGTCGTGCGCAAGGAAGAGGGAGAAGTCTATCGTAACAAGCTGGTGAATCTGGTTAAAAAGTTGCAGCTTGAGGATCATGTTAAATTTTATGATAAATATTTATCCCTTGATGAGTTGATCGACTTCTTGAAGGCGACTGATATTTATGTCTCACCTACGCTCAATCCGCTGCAAGCCGTTTCCGGCACCATCTCTTACGCGCTGTCCTGCGCTTGCCCGATCGTGGCTACGGCTAATCAATACGCCAAGGATGTGATAAATCACGAACGCGGCGTTCTGGTCAAGTTCAAAAGCGCCAAATCGATCGAGAAGGCTTTGTTTGAGGTGTTAGAGGATGAAAAGATGCGCAAGGAGATGAAAAAGAATGCTTATTTCTACTCACGCCACATGACCTGGCAAAATGTGGCGCTTTCATATTTTAAAACATTCAATGAGCAGGCCAAGATCGTGCCACGCGAACAGGGTAAATTGCCGCCGGTCAACCTGGGACAGATAAAGGTGTTGACTGACAAATTCGGAATGATTCAGTTTGCCACCCACACCAAACCGGATTTGACTTCCGGGTATTGTTTGGATGATAACACTCGCGCCATGTTGGCCTTTTTGATGCTATACCGCAAGAACGCTTCCAAGGAAAGCTTAGAATACATCACGCGCTATCTGGATTTCATAGATTTTGTACAGCAGCCAAGCGGTAAGTTCTATAACTTCGTAGCCTATAACAGGACAATTATCGACAAGTCGGAGAGCGAAGACTCAGTCGGTCGCGCCATTTGGTCCTTGGGGTATCTGGTCAGCACTAAGGGTTTGCCGGAAGAGATTAAGAAAAGGGCTTGTAAGATATTATTGAAGACTTTGAAACTCTTGCCGGAGCTTAAGTCCTATCGAGCCATCTCTTTTTCGATCATCGGCTTGTATTATGCTAAACAGAATTATTATTGCGCCGGTTCAAAAGGAGAGGCGCAGATTACAAATACAATTAAACGCCTGTCCGAAGTTTTACTTAACCAGTACAAGCGTCAGATGAAGAATCCGGTTAATCAGGAAAAGAAGTGGTTCTGGTTCGAAGACTTCCTTACTTATTCCAATTTCAAGCTTTCAGAGGCTTTATTCCGCGCTTATCAGGTGACTGGCAACGATGAATATTTGAAAACCGCAGAAGAGACGATCGACTTTTTGGACAAGGTTAGCTTTGAGTTTGATTATTTTTCCGCGATCGGACAGGATGGCTGGTATCACCGCGACGGCAAGCGTTCCTACTTCGACCAGCAACCTGAAGACGCTTCATCGGCCGTCGAGGCATTGGTGGCCGCCTTTGAAGTGACCAAAAAACAGGAGTACGCTATTAAGGCGGGATTGGCCTTTGATTGGTTCTTAGGTAAGAATCATCTGAACCAGATGATTTATGACGAGGCTACCGGAGGATGCTACGATGGCATGGGCAAGGAGTCGATCAACTTTAATCAAGGGGCTGAATCGACAATCTCTTACTTGCTTGCCAGGCTAACCGTGGAAAAAGTAAAATAAGACCGTTCGTGATTGGTGACCAGTAATCGATGGGATGCTGTTTTCTGATTGCCCGATAATTTAAATTCAGTAAAATGCAAAAGAATAAACTTACACAATATCAGGAGATGGCTGATAAGATAGTAAAAGATAATGTCGATCATGAACGCGAGGAGTTTGAAGATCGCAACGTTCTCGAACGCATTATTTTTCCGAACGTCCTAGCTGCCTACGAGCCGCAATCTGTCCTGGATATCGGCCGTGAAGATTATCAGCAGTTTTATAATGAATTTTTTGAGGGCCGGGAATTATGGACAATGGACCGCAGGCCAACTCGAGTCGAGTTTGGTGCCGAGCATCATATTTCCGCCGATGTCGTCACTTTGAAAAAGCATTTTAAGAATAATTATTTTGATCTCATTATCATGAACGGCGTCTTTGGCTGGGGTTTGAACGATCCGAAAAAGATTGAGAAGACCTTTGCTGCCATCCATGACATTTTGAAGCCTGGAGGAGTTTTTATTTTCGGCTATAACGATTGGCCGAATAAGCCGATGGAAATCGAGGCGATCGAAAATTTAAAAAAATTGAAGCCGTTATATTTCGAGCCGCTCAAGGGCGAAAAATTCAAGTGCGTTAACGGAGAGCACACTTACCGCTTTTTTATCAAAAATTGAAGCCGCAATAAAATGCAAAAAGCGAAACTGTCGATTATTTTTTTATCAATCGCAGTCATGTTAATGGTGGCATTATTTGCTGTGTTTGCCTTGGTTAGAAGTAGTAAGGCGAGTAGAATCGCTAACGTGAAGAAAGCGGAAAAAGAATTTTATGTCAACATAGCAACAAGCAGCAATGTCATCACCATTATGGATGACAGGACTGATTTGAATGGTTTTGCCATTGTGCGAAAAACGGCTAGTACGACATTGATTGATAATCAGCTTGGCAATATGCGAATCAAAGTGCTGCCATGCGATAGATTGTCAGTGCCAATTGCTAAACGCTACAAGATCGAGTCAGACTGTATTAATTTTGATCCAGGTGTCAATGATAAAATAGAAGGTGTTGAGTATTATTTGAAATATCCGAAGAAATTTAGTTATGCTGGATATCGAGGATTGCTTTGGGTTAATTACGATGAAGGCGAAGATATTCTGCCCCCGGGTCTATGGATGCCGGCTTCTCAGGAAGATGGGTATTCTTTCGTGAGAAATTACTTTTTTGTCACTACTGAAAAATCAATATATTAAATATGAACATTATTGACCAAGCACACGACAAGGCGATCGAGGTTTTGAAGGCTTGCGTTAGGCCCCAAGGTTTTTACGCTTCCGGACTTAAGGGCGGCTACGAGGCCACTTGGGCGCGCGATTCCATGACCTGCTCGCTCGGCGCAGCGCTTGTCGGAACAGAATTCAAAGAAGTATTCAAGAACAGCTTGGTCACCCTTTCAGAAAACCAGACCGAGTTCGGGTTGATTCCCAATTGCGTCGGTTCATTCAACGAAGAGCGCAACTCCGACGTTACATTCAACTCGATTGATGCGCCGCAATGGTATATTATTGGCCATTATGTTTATGCCAAGGCCTATAACGACCGCTCACTTCTACGCAAATACGAAAAAAATATCAAGGCAGCACTGACTTGGCTCAAATATCAGGATCCTAATAACGACAAGCTGATCGTTCAGCAACCGACTGCGGATTGGATGGACGCCTTTCCTCACAAATACGGCCGTGTCATGCACACGCAATCTTTGCAGTATGCTGTTTTGAATTTTTCCGGTGAGGGTTCACTGGCTGAATATATCCGCAGCATTATCAACGGTGACATCCAAGCTTATCTGTCTTTATTCGATAGCAAGCTGGGCTTTTATCGTCCCTGGGTCTGGAAGGATCATGGTGGTGACAAAGAGACGGAGGATTGGTTTGATTCGGCAGCTAACCTGCTAGCGATTATAACTGGAGTTGCCACGCCAGAGATTGCTAAAAGCATCTTGAATTATATCGATAAAGAGAAGGTTAATCGTCCCTATGCTTGCAAAATATCTGGCCACCGCTTAAGCCTGGAAGCCCTGCCTGGAAGCCTTATTTTAACCGCTGTGATGCCCGTACGCCGCTTAATTATATAAATGCGGGAATTTGGCCGTGGACTGGCGGTCTGTATGTAGCGGCCTTGGTGAAGGTCGGTGACTTCAAACGTGCCGAGGCGGAATTGCAGCTTTTGGCCGAGGGTAATATGCAGAAATTGCAGATTCGAGATATGACAGAGGGATTTGAATTCAACGAGTGGCTGGATGGCAAGACCGGCAAACCGAAAGGGGAGCCGTATCAGGCTTGGTCGGCCGGAATGTATCTATATGCCTTTGAGTGTGTAAAACAGCAAAAAGTCTTGTTTTTTGAATAAAAAAACGCAGCCTTTCGGGAAGGCTGCTTACTAAGTGCGACTTGGTGTCGCTAACCGTGGTCCTGGTGTTCGATAGCGTCGTAGGCAACGCATAGTGGTATGCGCTTGACGCCATTTCTTTTCTCAAATGAATCAAGAAGGTTCTGCAGAGGGGGGTGAAGGTACTTCTCAGACAAGCTGAGAAGGCTGAGGGTGGTGAGCAGAAAAAGTGGTCCGAAAAGAGGGCCGAGGTGTGTGAGTGACTTTACAAAGGCCATGCAAAACTCCTTAGAGGAAATTTAACAACTTATTCTATTGTAGTATATTTAAGTAAAATTGTCAAGTTTGATGGTGTGGCTAGGGGGCGCATATCATCGAATTTCATATAATAAAAAACCCGGTAAGATACCGGGTTTTTTATTATCTTGATCTCGTTTGGAAAATTATCCGATTTTGATTTTGTTCTGGATCAGGTTGTAGGCCTTTTCGGCAATTTTGACGTAATGGAAATTGTCCATAGCGTGCTGGGCAGCGTTATCGCCCATCTCCAGGCGCAGCTTGTCGTTAGTCAGAAGCTCGTAAGTATATTTAGCCAAGTCTGGCACGCTGGCACGGTAAGCGAAAACTTTCGGCTCTTCGAAGTGGATGCGGTGATCGGCATCAAAGCCCATGTGTTCCCACGCCCATTCTGACTCCAGTTTAACTGTCTCGCCGACCTCGGCCAGGAAGCCGGTTTTGCCGTGAACGATCGTGTCGGCCGGACCGCCGACGTTGATGGAAATGACCGGGCGTCCGCAAGCTTCAGCTTCGACTTGGATCATGCCAAAGCCTTCAAGGCGTGAAGGTGCGGCGTAGATGTCGGCAGCGCCGATCAGATATGGCATGAAGTCGTGGGAGAAGGCGCCGGAGAGGTAGCTGATCTTGTCGCGATTCAAGCCAAGCTCTTCAATCAATTCATCTTCTTCGCGGCGATGTATTTCCGCTGATTCACTTTCCCAGGTTTTGATGACGTAGCGCCAATTTGAGAATTCTTCATCGACCAGCTTGAGAGCCTTAAGCATCTCTTGCGCGCCCTTGCTGGTGGCGTCGCCGCCGATAGTCAGAATCATCTTTTCATCCGGCCGGATGCCAAGCATCTTGCGCAATGTTTGGATTTTCGGATCGGAGTGCTTGGTCGGGAAGATTTCCTTTGGATCGAAACCGATGTGCAGAGTTTCAAAATTCTTAGTGTCAACGCCATCACGCTTGTAAGTATCGGTCACCCAGTTCGAAGTGGTAAAGACTAATGGCAAATTTGATAGCTGCTTGTGATAATTGGCAACCCAACCATTGGCAACGAACCAAGGCACGGGAGTGACGCCGTTGTTAATCGGTGAGAAGACGATATTCGGAGCATAGGTCCAGCAGCCGACGCCGAGCGCGATGTCAGGCTTGAATGCGTCATAAACCCACTGCTTCTGAAAGCTTGGGTTGTAGTGGCAAGCGATAGTTTCGACGCCGAGTTCTTTCAAACCGCGATACATCAGGTTGCCCTGGATCGAGAGGCCGTCAGATTCGACCGGGTGAGAGTACATTACTGCAATCTTCATAAAGTTTTGAGGATAATCATTTGACTCCTTATCAATGATTGCCCGTTTTCATAATTCAAAAGTGTAAAGCAATAAGCCGTGGGCATTGAAGCGCATTTGCTAGCAATGATCGAGCTGATTGTTTTAATATGCTAATTTTCTAAATGCTTCTGGGTTGGTACAATAACTTGCGTCGATTCCGCCTGCGGCGAATCCGTAGATATCAGTCATGATCGCCAGCTTGGCAGCAAACGTTTTTTTGCTCAAACCGATTTCCATGTCAGAATTTTTGGCGGCTCGTAGTTTGCCGAATTGTTTGCGGTCCGCTTTAACGTAGCTGAAACAGAAAGCGTTCTCGGTAGCAATGATCTCGTTTTTAAGGAGTGAGATTACGGCTTCGTGAGTGGCGACGTGCCCTTCGTGACCGTACTCGCCATTACGCCCGTGGGTAAACAATATATGAATGTCTTCTCCGGCCAAGTGCTTTGATATGATGTGCTTTATCTCTCTGATTTTGCCGTCGAAATCGAGGCGGTCTTCGTCGTCACCGTCTTCGATCAATCCCTTAGCACCGTAGCGCTCGCAAACTTTTTTGAATTTCGGCGCGCGGTCGGCATCGGAAGCGCGGCAGAGCGAAAGGATTGTCCAATCGAATTCACTGTGTTCTAAAATAAAACCGCCCATCCAGATTGTCTCGTCGTCCGGATGAGCCACGATAACGACTGCTTTTTTGCGTGCATTTCGCTTTGATCTAATGGCCATATCGTTCTCATTGTAGCAAGTATCATTATTTTATTCAATATTCAAAGGGAAATTCGCAGAGAGGTTGTGGAATAATAGTTGTAGATTTGTTAAAATGTAATCGATGACTAATTAATCTTGTTCGCAAGAACTCGACAAACAAAAAAATATGGACATCGTCGTAGTCAAGAATTATCACGCAATGTCGCTCGCCGGAGCGCAGCTCGCAGCTGATCAAATCAAGAAAAAGAAATCAAGCCTGCTCGGATTGGCAACAGGCAACACTATGATCGGCTTGTATCGCGAGCTGGTGCATCTTAATCACGCGAAGCTAATCAGTTTCTCCAAAACTAAGACAGTAAATCTCGATGAATTTGTCGGACTAGACAAGGCTCATCGCGGTTCTCTGTTTTACTTTATGCGGAAGCATTTCTTTGACAAAGTGGATTTGGATTCAAAGAATGTTTTTTTTCTGGACACTGAAGCGACTGATCCGAAGAAAGAGTGCAATGAATACGAAGCTATGATAAAAAAGATGGGACCGGTTGATCTGCAGTTTTTGGGAATCGGGGAGAACGGACACATCGCCTGGTGCGAACCTGGCATCAGCTTCAAGTCGAAGACGAGCGTCATCAAGCTGACGCTGAAATCGAGAAGGGCGCAGCAGGGCAATTTCGCGTCGCTGCGCGAGGTGCCGCAATTAGGCTACACCATGGGTCTGTCGACGATCATGCAGGCAAAAAAGATTGTCTTGATGGTCTCGGGAAAAAAGAAAGCGAAAATTTTAGCTAAAGCCCTATCGGGCAAGATTACTGAAGACGTTCCGGCCTCGATCCTGCAGCGCCACTTGAATCTGACAGTAATACTCGACGAAGAGGCGGCCAGCGCTTTAAAGAAAAAAAAATAAGATATGCATAAAACAACCGTCTCAATATAGAGACGGTTGTTTTTTTGAAGAAGGGGTGGACATTGGGCAGGCTTGTTTGATATTTGCCAAAATAAGCTAAATTATTGTAGTATGTAAATGTTTAATACGGTTCGGTTGGCAGACCCGGTCTAGCCAGTCGAACACGCTTTCAAGGCCTGGCGGCCAACAAGCGATTGAAATAATTAGATTTTAAATAAAGAGTATGACAGTCAACATCGATCAAGACAAGATTAACGAAGTATTGGATCGCGGCAGGGAGAATATTTATCCCAATCGTGAGTTTTTGGAGAAAGCTTTGAAATCCGGACAACGTTTGCGCCTCTACTGTGGCTTCGATCCTACTGCCGTCTCGCTGCATATCGGCAATGCTATTCAGTTAGCTAAGCTGGCAGATTTTCAACGCTTAGGCCACGAGGTTGTTTTTTTGATCGGCGATTTTACCGGCATGATCGGCGACCCAACCGACAAGACTGCTACTCGCAAGAAGCTGACGCGCGAGCAGGTTAAAGAGAATGCGAAAAATTATAAAAAGCAGGCTGGTAAATACATCAATTTCGGCGGTGATAATCCGGCGCGCATCGAGAAGAATAGCAAATGGCTGGACAAGCTGACTTTTGCTGACCTTGTCGAGGTCGGTTCCAATTTTACGGTACAGCAAATGATGCAGCGCGACATGTTCCAGAAGCGCATCGAGGAAGAGAAGTCGATACATTTGCATGAATTCTTTTATCCTTTGGCCCAGGGTTATGATTCGCTGGCGATGGATGTCGACGGCGAGGTTGGCGGTAATGATCAGACGTTCAATATGCTTTGCGGACGCGATCTGCAGAAAGCTGTCCAGGGTAAAGAGAAGTTTGTCCTGACGACCAAGCTGATCGTGGACGACCAGGGCAAAAAAATGGGCAAGTCAGAAGGCAATATCGTTTTCTTAGACGAGTCGCCGGAGAATATGTACGGCAAGATCATGTCTTGGCCGGACGGCGTATTAGCGAACGGCTTCGAACTCTGTACGCGTATTCCTATGGCTGAGGTTGATGCGATGCGCGCGTCCATGAAAAACGGCGCCAATCCGCGCGATTTCAAGATGCGCCTAGCCTTTGAAATTACCAAGATCAATCATGGCGACAAAAAAGCAAAATTAGCTCAGGAGTATTTTATCAAGACGGTGCAGAAGAAAGAAATACCTGAAGATATCGAGATTGTCCGTTTGCCGATTCAGAATATAAAGGTAATTGAACTGTTGGTCGAGCTGAAACTAGCCGCCAGTAAAGGCGAAGCCCGACGCTTGATCGAACAGGGCGGCATCAAGGTAGATGAAAAGGCTGTCACCGACGCTAATGCCGATATCAATATCGAGCACACCGAGATGCTTATCCAACGCGGCAAGCGCCAGTTCATCCGTGTTGTCGGGGAATAAAATATGTTAAGAAAAATCGCGCCATTCCTTATCGCAAGCCTACTTTCAGCTGTTTTAGTGGTTTTGGATCTCACAACTTCTTTTTTTGGGAGAAGTGTAAACAGGGTACATCAATGTCAGCAGAATCCGTTGAATTCGATGCCTTGTTTTGCAATTTACGATATTTACCTCATTTTGTTTTTGTCAGCGTTTTGCATAGTAGCCTTAGTAACTGCTTTGATTAAAGCATATAGATTGAAAAAACATGAAGATAGGAGTTTTTGATTCCGGGCTCGGCGGTTTGACTGTTTTGGACGCTCTGCTTGATGAATTGCCTGACCATGATTATGTGTATTTAGGCGATACGGCCCGGGCGCCTTATGGCAATCGCCCGTCGCAAGAAGTCGAGGGTTTTACTATCGAGGCGGTGGAGTTTCTTGTAAGGCAAAGTTGCAACATCGTAATCATTGCCTGCAACACGGCCTCAAGCGAGGCTTTGCGGGTGATTCAGCAGCAGGTTGTGCCTGCCAAATTTCCGGAGATTAAGGTTTTGGGCGTACTGATCCCGTCGGCAGAGGCAGTTCATGAAAAACATTATCAGACAGTGGGCGTTATCGGGACGGTCGGTACGATTAGTTCCGGCGCCTACGAACGGGAAATAAAGAAAATTAATCACCAAACCGAAGTTATCGTATCAGCTTGCCCGAACTTGGCCGGTTTGATCGAATCGGGCAGCCTGGATAGTAAAGAAGTTAGAGAAGAGCTTAAGATCTGTTTGGCTCCGATTGTCGAAGGCGGCGCCGAAGCTTTGATATTGGGTTGTACGCACTACCCGCTAGCAATAAAAGAAATTGAAGCAGCGCTTCCGGAGACTGTAGATATTATCAATTCGCCAGAGTCGATTGCCCGCAGTTTCAAGAGTTATTTGGAACGCCATCCGGAAATAGCCAGCAAAATTAGCCGCTTCGGCTCGGTCCAGTATTTTACCAGCGGCTCGGCCAAGGATTTTCGCGAACAAGGGTGCAAGTTCATGAAGAATAAGATGGATGTGGTTAAGTGGGTCAAGATTTGAATTTGAAAATAATTTTTAAGAATTTTGCATATTTTTAAAAAATAAAAACAGCCCAGTTGGCGCAGACTGGGTTTTATGCTTATTGTTGGCTCGAACCTTTTTGAAGTTTTGATTTTATTGGCTAAAAGATTCTTATAATGGCCACCCCATGCATTTATGATTGCTGCTTTTTGAGCTATCTTGTTTTTGTTAATTTTCTTTGAGGTTTTTTTTTGCTATAATTAAATTAAATAATTACATCGTGGAAATAGTTTTATGATAAACAGAAAAAGTTTAGAAAGCATATAAAGAAGATTCTATTGACATATTTGATATTAAATCTCTAGGCCCGAAATTTCCCCCAGACGATGCGTTGTTGCAAAGATAGGTATACGCCATCATTATACCAGAAACGCGACGTATAGAATCGGCAAAGTAAAAATTAGCCGCAGTTGCTCCTGATGTTATTTTTAGCTTTGCGGTATCAATCTTTATGGCATTCGCTGAATC
>JAAXVE010000146.1 GCA_013335665.1 Candidatus Falkowiibacteriota bacterium | reverse complement strand
ATTTCTAAACAATTTTTCAATACTGCAATCACATTGAAAATTAGAAATTTAAAATTAGAAATTAATTTCGCGGGTATCGTATAGTGGCTTTTTATATCAGCCTTCCAAGCTGAGGAGGGGGGTTCGATTCCCCCTACCCGCTCATAAATGAAAATAGTCCCTTGTGGGGCTATTTTTGTTTACGTGCGAGCAGGTGACAAATTAAACCCCCGCGGCGGAGTGGGGTTTAGCCCCTTCGATTCCCCCTACCCGCTCAAAAAAACAAAAACAGCAGACTTACCTGCTTTTTTTTTTTTTCTCCCAATTTGCTACAATAGCTCTATGATCATAGTTGCCAAAAAATACATCTTCCGTCTCCTTGTGCTTAGTCTTGCTATATACGCCGTTTTTCACTGGTATTCGACGTACCCTATTAATGAACCGGTGCAAATAAACAATGTTTTTGTCTTTATCAAGAATGATATCGCTCTGCATTGGGGGCAATTCAAAGAGTCAGTTCAAAATCTTCAAAAAATCCTTGTCCAAGATATTAATAGCGACAATAAAATCAGGCGTGGCGGCATGGACCGCCTTGCCAAAGCGCTCGACTTATACAAGGCAGACAACGAGAAATACCCTTCAAGGATCGACGAAGCTTCCTCGTGGTACAAAGACTACAACGAAATCACTACCGACCCCTCCTTTAAATATGAACCGTCTACAGACCTGCTGCATTTTACAATATCCATAAATCTGACCAATGGGGAAATTTATTCGGTACAAAGATAAAATCTTTTACCCAAAAGGATTAAATAGCAATAAAATTCTATTTCAACCCCTTTGCCATATTCACATTGGCAAAATTAGCTATTTTTTGGCTTATCTTGACTAAATTCTTAAAATAGGTTACGATATTTACGTTCTAATAATTATTCAAAAACAGCTAAACAGTTATGCTTACTATCAGACTGTCCCGCGTTGGCAAGAAAAACAAGCCGATGTACCGCCTCGTCATCTCAGAAAAAGCCCGCGATCCGTATGGTCGTGCTTTAGAGATCCTCGGTTCGTACAATCCTCACTCCAAAGAGCTTTTGGCTAAGGGTGATCGCATCAAGCACTGGATCTCCATGGGTGCCGGCATGTCAGCAACCGTCAACAACCTGCTTCTGGAAAAGAAGGTGATTGAAGGCGACAAAGTTAAAGCCTCTATCGCTCGCAAGCCCAAGAAAGAATCAAAGGGTTAATTTTTACTTTAACAATTTATTGTTTTATTTACGATTCAAATGTCATGCTGAAGCGAAATGTGGCAGAGCGATAGCATTTATTTAATCGTCACGCTGCATTTCGCTTCAGAGCGGCATATATTATACTGCTGCGCTGCGGCGGATTAATTAACTAAGAGCTCTTTCAACCTGACAAACATCTGTTCAGCTTGGAAGTTAGTAAAACAAACTATGGAACGAGACAAAGAGTTTCTGGAATTCCTGGTAAAGTCAATCGTCGCTCATCCGAACGATGTTATCGTTGACCGCACCATCGATGAAATGGGTGTTCTCCTGACCCTGAAGATTAACCCAGAAGACATGGGCTACATCATTGGCCGCCGCGGACAGACCGCCCAAGCGATCCGCACTTTGCTGCGCATCGTCGGTGCCAAGAACAATGCTCGCGTCAACCTGAAGATTTATGAACCGGAAGGAGCTCGCAAGCCGGCTCGTCGCCAAGAACAGGAAGATGACTTGATTGACACTTCCTCTGTCGAAGATTTGAAAATCTAAAACAAGTTCTCATACGCAAAAAGCCAGAACATTACGTTTCTGGCTTTTTGTTTTGTTCGAAAACTTTTCGCAAACACTTGGTTTACAATAAAAGTTTTAGCCATTAGAATAAATTGAGAGCTAACAAAGATTGCATAATCTACTTTATGAACTTCAAAATCCTGACAATATTCCCAGAAATTTTAGACTCTTATTTTAGCGAGAGTATTATTAAACGCGCCCAAGACAAAGATCTGATCAAGATTCAAACATACGGATTACGTGATTGGACTACTGACAAGCACAAGACGGTTGATGATACCCCCTACGGTGGCGGTGCTGGCATGGTTATGAAGATCGAACCGCTTTACAAAGCACTAAAAAGTCTAAAGTCTAAAGACCAAAGACTAAAGGCAAAGACAGTTTTGCTATCAGCCAAGGGTAAAACTTGGAATCAGCAACTTGCACAAAAATACAGCAAACTGGATGAGGTGGTTTTTGTTTGCGGACGTTACGAGGGGGTTGATGAGCGTATTAAGAAAATAATAGATGAGGAAATTTCTATCGGAGACTACGTTTTGACTGGCGGGGAGCTTGGAGCAGCAATTATGATTGATTCCATCACACGGCTCCTTCCTGGCGCCTTAGGGAACGCTGAGAGCGCTATACAGGAGTCTCATTCTGTCCCTGGAGTGCTCGAATACCCCCAATACACCCGACCGGAAGTGTTCGAAATTGACGGCAAAAAGCATCGCGTCCCCAAAGTTTTGCTTTCTGGCAATCATGCGGAAATCGAAAAATGGCGCAAAGAAAAGAGTAAAATGAAAAAATAGGCTAAAATTAAATAAGAAAACACAAAACCCGTCTTAAAAAGAGGGGTTTTATTTTCGCTAAACCTTAACAAATGCTTCTTGAAAGACGAGGATAATCTTAGAAATGTAAAAATGACATAATTTTTACAAAAACAAGGTGCTTTGCAGTGTATATCAAT
>JAAXVE010000145.1 GCA_013335665.1 Candidatus Falkowiibacteriota bacterium | reverse complement strand
TCGTCGCAGATGAATCAGTCAGTTGTCCAGCTTGGGCAAACCGGCAGCCAGATTATCACCAAAAGCCTTGGTGTCAATGCTGCCGAGGCGGTCACGCAAAAAAGTTTGTGGCAAAAGGTCAGGGATCTTATATTCTATTTCGGATTCAATCCGAAGCAGACTATGAAAATTGGCTATTATTATTTTTTCTTAATGTTCGGCTGGCTTTTTTGGGGCATGGCGGTCGGTGTCGCTATCTTTGTAGTGCAATTTAGAAAGATTAGAAAGGGACAGCTACTATTCCTTTTATCCTTCCTGTGTCTGAGTGTCATCCTGTTGTTCTATTATGGCAGTTGGGATTTTCACGACAACCCAGATCCGAACAGTACGACCCTGGGCAATTCATACACCCGTTATTGGCTGCCGATCTATCTCGGAGCGATCGTGTGGCTGGCCCTGGGCATCAATCGCCTTAGCCGGCTCTTTAAAAGCGTAACCATCCGCCACTCCTTCCGCATATTGGTGACTGGCACCCTGATGCTTATCAGTTTGACATTCGTTTTGACAGGCAAAGACGAAGGCTTGATCGAGTCAGCAGTCAAACAGCGCGTCAGTCGGACTGAGTGGCAAGAGATAATCGCAGCGACGCCGGAAAACAGCGTTATTATCAGTCAGTACCACGACAAGCTCCTGTTTCCTGAAAGAAAGGTTGTGGTCGGCTTATTCGATGATGATCGCATGAATCTAAGCTACGCCAAGCTGGCCAAGAAGGTCCCGACATACTATTACAATTTTTCTTTTCCGGACAAGGCTCTCGCATATCTTAACCGCACCAAACTTGCTCGCGCCGGATTGCATATCGAGAAAGTGAAAAAGATAAACCCAACCTTCACTCTATATAAATTGCAGATAGTAAATCAAACTTATGTCCAGCAACGTTAGGCGTATCGGCATAGACGCCCGCTTCTACGGGTCCATTGGCAAGGGCTTGGGGCGCTACACCCAGGAAGTGGTCGACAATATCGTGAAGATGGATGAAACTAATGAATACGTAATTTTTTTGCGTAAGGAAAATTTCGATGAATTCAAATTGGACGACGGCCGCCGGGTACGCAAGGTTCTTGCCGAGGTTCGTTGGTATTCTTTGGCCGAGCAGTTCATTATCCCTTGGCTTATCTGGAAAGAGAAGATTGATCTGATGCACTTTCCGCACTTTAACGTGCCGGTATTGTGTCCGGCTAAATTCGTGGTAACCATCCACGACTTGATATTGATCAATTTCCCCACAAATCGCGCCACTACATTGGGACCGGTTTTGTATTGGATAAAAAACAAAGGGTATCGTTTGGTTATTTGGCTGGCCTTGTTGCGCTCGCGGAAGATTATTTCAGTGTCGCATTTTACTAAGAAAGATATCCTTGAGCATTTCGACATCAAACAGGAGAAGATTGCCGTAACCTACGAAGGCGTTGCGGATTTTGCCAAAGCTTCTGCGACTAGCCAAGAAAACGAGGCGGCACTTCTTGCGCGTTTTTCCATAGCCAAGCCTTACCTCCTTTATGTCGGCAATGCCTACCCGCACAAGAATCTAGAAGGTCTCTTGGCTGCGTTCGCCGATTTAATAAAGCTGCGCCGTGACCTAAGACTTGTTCTGGTGGGCAAATCGGATTATTTTTATGAAAAAATCAAAGAGCGGGCAATGGAGTTGGCGCTTTATGGAAAAGGGGTCAACGACCCGGTCATCTTTGCGGGTTTTGTCAATGACAGAGAATTGGAATCACTTTTTAACAATGCCGAGGCTTACGTCTTTTCTTCATTCTACGAAGGCTTTGGCCTGCCCCCGTTAGAAGCTATGGCCAAAGGTTTGCCTGTTGTAAGCTCGAATGCGGCCAGTATGCCGGAAATTCTTGGTGATGCGGCTGCGTATTTTGACCCTTCTGATCTGTCGAAAATGAAGCAGGCTATTGCCGAGGTGCTTGATAGTGAAATTTTGAGAAAAGAGCTTTGTAATAAAGGATTTGAAAGAGTAAAACAGTATAGCTGGCAAGAATGTGCGCGGCTGACATTAGAAATTTATCGTAAAGCCTTTTCATAGCGGGCTATTTGGTTCCATGACGCGATTTGTGTTATAATTGTGTAATGGAAAATCAAGATCAGACAGCTACAATTGAAAAAAATAATCTTCTTTATTATAAGCAAAATAAGCCACACTTATTATCACGTGGTGATTTTTGGCGAATTGCTGAATCGGAGGCATTTTTATCCAATCTGCCCGAAACCAGGTTTGATGGCTACTGGCCACTATATCTTTCTGACTATTTGCTGGAGGAGAAGACAAGGAAAATATTTCAGCCAAGTCTCAGTTCAGTCACTTCCGATCTGCCGAAGTCTGAGTCAAAGTATCTTTTAGGTAAAATGGTTACCGGCGCCATGACCACATCATCGGCGATAGGCTGGATTGCCTCGGCAACAGGAGTTGCCAGAAGCGACATTACCGTTGCCAGCCACAAAGACTCTTCTTCGATTAGTGCCCAATTAATCTGTTTGCCGCGAATTGCAGCTGAAAAACTGAAGGAAACCGTTTTGCCACAAGGGTTACTTATGGGGAAGTGGCAACCGACAGATTCAACGCTTTCTTCGTCAGATTTTGCAGGGAATCGTCATATGGTCGCCGTTAGGACTGAAAGTGAGGTTGACTTAACCGCTTTTTCCATCAAGATCGACATGATCACAAAGTACGGTTTCTTG
>JAAXVE010000040.1 GCA_013335665.1 Candidatus Falkowiibacteriota bacterium | reverse complement strand
CGATTGTTGCGAATGGAACTGCTCCAGGCACAGACTTGCCGTTAATAAAGTTTCCTGGGGTGCCGCGCACGCCTAGCGTTTGGCCTTGATTAAAATCGTCAGTAACCTTTTTGGACATTTTGCCTGATGATAGACAGGAATTGAATTTGTCGACATTGATTCCAACCTGTTTGGCGACTGTCGGGTAATAGTCCGCCGCTAAGCTGCTCTGGTTGGCATAGAGGGTGTCTATGTATTCCCAAAATTTACCTTGCTCACCAGCGCATTCGGCTGCTTCAGCAGCCTTGCGAGCTTGGGGGTGAATGGAGTCAAGAGGAAAATGCTTGAAAACCCAGCGAACATCTTTTGGATATTTTTGCATAACCTCCTTCATGGTGTCGTGAAAACGAGAGCAGAATGGGCATTGTATGTCTGAGAATTCTACTATGGTAACTTTAGCATTCTTGTTGCCACGTACATGATCGTTTTTAGCTATGGTAATGTTAGCGGCTTTGGTTGGGGCTTCATTATTATTGTTCGGAGCAGTATTAGTATTGTCATTGTTGGCCACTGGGATAATTTCATTACTGCCTCCGGTCGTGCCTAACTGTTGTTTAAGGTATAGGCCGAGGAAGAGAAGAAGTCCAATGAACGATACGGCCGCAACACCAGCTGCTAAACCGAAGTAGAAGCTGGATTTGTCGCGAATGATTTTATCTTGGTCAGACATGTCTTTGTGGTTATTAATTTAAACGAAAAGGCTTATGTGTGCATTTTTCACAGTATTCGATCCACGGTTCGCGTCGTAAATCCTCCATTTTGATAAGCGTTCCGCACTCGATGCAACGACCGAAGGTGCCATCTTTCGTGCGGGATAAGGCATCTTCGATTCGATTCAATATTTCTTTATGAACCTTTAGGAGAGACTCTTCAATAATGTCTTCAGTGGCATCATTTGCCAGGTCCTCGGCACTGGGATTGTCTACCGTTTCTTCCGGTTCGGATAATTTTTTAATTTCTTGTTCGACCGCGACCTTCTCTTCCTCTAATCGTCGGGTCAGCTCCTGCAAGGAATCTTCACTGTACATGAAAAAAAATTAGTTTTTAGTTGTATTATATTAGCATATTGGGTTTTAAAAATAAACCCTCTATCGCTGGTATAAGTATATTGATGCAGAATCAGGCGTCGGCTTGTCAACTCGTGCGGGAGTCCACCCCTCTATCGCAAATACGTAGGAAATCACCCTGGCGCCAGGCTTTAGCTCCCGTTCAAGCTTTGGTTTGGCTTTATCTTTGAGCTTGTCAGGTATCCCGAAAACGTAAATGACATCGAAATTCCCCAGAGAAATGTTAAATAAATTGCCCCAAATAATCTTCAGACTTCTTTTATTTAAAAACAGCTGGCGAATTTTGGCAATAGCATAAAATGGCAAAGCTAGTTCTATGCCAAAAATATTAGCCTCAGAATTTTTCGCGACATGACAGCACACAGTTCCCGTACCACAGCCAAGATCTATAAAATTTTCCCCATTTTTTAAACTAGCCATGGCGGCTATACGGTCCAAATCCTTTTTTCGAGTAGGTACCCAGACAATTAAAGAAAGAGAAGCTATGGCTGTGGTAAGAAGCGCTATTAGGATAATAACGAATATCAGGGTCATACTATTTGGTTTGGCAGATGTTATTGTCGGCGCAAGTTAGCGGAACGTAGCAGTAAGGGTAGTAACCGGTTTTTTGGCAACAGTTACCGCCCTGGTATCCGCAATCCGCTCTTTTGATGAAAACCTGGGTTATTATATAGTAGTCTTTTACTTGCGCTATACCGATACCCGCCTCGTCATAACTGCCATTGAGAATGTTTTTGCGATGGCCAGGACTATTCATCCATCCAGTTACGGTCTGCGATTCGACCTCTTCCTTTGTGTGATATGAAGTGTCGAGTACGTTGATTATTGCGGATTTATCCAATAGTTGGGCACGCTTAGTAATTTCTTCTTTTAATATGGAAACTTTTTTATTGTCATCAACGGCGGTATGCACCTTTTCTTCGTAGAGTTGATTAAGCTTATTCAATTGGTCTTGGCAATCGACAGGATCAACATTATAGCTGTCATAAGTTCCGCTTTTTATTGAAGGAATCAGGGCAATGTTCTCTGCTGCCGAACCGAAGTAAAAAATTCGACGTTCGTTTAACCTGTCATTGTGATAAAGTCCAAAGACTTCCCCTTCATGATGTATAAATGGGTAACTGCAGATACGATTTGGACTAATCAGTGACTGGTTCTCATCTGCTTGATCCTGACTATGTTCCCTGGCAACAGCGGCAATTTCTGCATTCCACTTCAATTCGCTCAGTCCAGCTTTGACCCTTTCCTTATTAATAAGAGAGTGTATATCTTGCTCCATCTGAGCAAGTAATGGTGAGGGATTGATAGCGTTATTCTGTTGCCCCTGAACTGATGCTGATTGTCCCTGAGTTGATGGCGGTGTGGTGTTATGAAGAAAGCCGATTGCGATTTTAGCTAAATTGTTATTACTTATGCCAAGGCCGAGTTGGCGCATGACACTGAAAGCATCGGCAGGCCGGCCAAGGTAATAAACTTTGAGATCGGCTGGGTTTAAATAGTATGCTTGGCCCTTGTTTTTAACTCTGATCAATATCCTGCCGGATAAGCGCTTTTTTTGATCAGTGGTTAGGCTGAGAAAATTCTCCTCAGTTATGCCAAGGCCGAGCTGGCGCATGACACTGAAAGCATCGGCAGGCCGGCCAAGGTAATAGCGCTTGCTGTCGACAGGATTTACGTACCATGCCTCACCGTGCGTTTCGACCTGTAAAAGTATCTTACCGTTAAGCCGACCTGAAAAAGACTCTGCCTGAGTTGTCGGTGCTGGTGCCATCAGGATCGAAAGAAAAAGAAGGGAAATTATTGATCTATTGAATGTTTTTTTCATAGTATTGTTTGATACCCTAATCTTAAGATGAAAAAGTCTTGCGGTCAAACAGTATGAGCGGCAGCTTGCGGTGCTGTTTGGCTAAAAATATTTTGGCTGCTACAATGATCATGCTGTTTAAGTTATTAGATTTTGCCATGATATTCGTATTTCGTCGAGCACCAAGAAAAAGACAGAAAGTTAGCCAAGCAGCGCGCAAGCACTATCTGGCTAATCGCGAGATGGCAAGGAAGGTTATTAAAGAGCTGATTGACGAACTGAATGGGTGCTACCAGGTAAAAATTGGTCGCGTGGCGGTCAAACACCATAAGAGCCGCTGGGGCAGTTGTTCATCTAAAGGTAATTTGAATTTTAATTATAAGATATTATTTTTGCCTCGAGAGTTGCAAGAATATATCGTGGCACATGAGTTGTGCCATCTTTTGGAGTTTAACCATGGGCGTAACTTTTGGGAGCTAGTTGCTAAAACGATTAATGACTATAAGTTAAGGCGCATGGCTTTAAAAAAAATTAATATATAAAAATGATACACGCTTTATTGGAAATGATCGGATTGTTTGTGATAAACATAATCGCTCAGTTCGGCTATTGGGCCGTATTTGGTTTAATGGCACTGGAATCAGCTAATGTCCCGATTCCTTCTGAAGTTATTTTGACGTATGCCGGCTTTCTCTCAAGCAGAGGAGTGCTGAATTTTCACCTTAGTGCTTTGGCTGGGGCTCTTGGCTGCTTGGTCGGTTCTGTAATTTCTTATGCGATCGGTCTCAAACTTGGCCGGCCATTTTTGTGGAGATATGGAAAATGGGTTCTAGTGTCGCAGAAAGATTTATTGTTTGCTGAGAGATTTTTGGACAAGTATGGAACAGCTACTTATTTTTTTTCGCGAATGTTGCCCGTCGTTAGAACTTTTATTTCCTTGGTAATAGGTGTTTCAAAGGGAAACTTCATCAAGTCCAACCTTTATGGCTTTTTTGCTTCATGGATATGGAGCTATGTTCTTGTGTATGTCGGCCTGAAGCTCGGAGATAATTGGCAGAGCATTAAACCATGGTGGGATAAATTTAGTTATCTTGTGGTTGCGGCCATCTTGGTCGCGGTTATTTGGCATATTTTCAGAGTTTTACGATCGAAAAACGAGCCTTTGGCTACACCTCAAAAATAATTGACAAACAGCAGTGGGATTGATTTTTGCAGTAATATCTGCTATAGTATTATTGAATATAAGCAATTTTTCATAATTGGTCGCACCTAAACATTTATTTGTTTACACCGTTTTGAATAGTGCAAAGTGCTAGGGCAAATCCGTTCGCGCCTGCAAGGAATCGAACTTCTTAAAAGAAGGAATTCGACTCCTTACAGACTAAGCTATTCATATGAGCAAAACAATGAGTTTAGCGGTCCAGAGCCGCGATCTAACCAAGGAAAAACCCAAGGCATTACGTCGGGAAGGCTTTTTACCCGGAGAAATTTATGGTCCAGGGCAGGAAAATATCCATGTCAAAGTATCGCTGAGGGATTTTGAGAAAGTCTATCAGCGTGCGGGGTCAACTGATTTAGTTGACTTGCAGATTGATGGCAGCACTTACAATGTTCTAATTCATGATGTGGAGCAGGCTTCCGGAGGTCAAATTATTAGTGTTAATTTTTTGAAAGTTAACATGAACAAGGTGGTGACGCTCAAGATTCCTTTTAATTTTATTGGTGAATCAGAATTAGTAGCAAAGGGTTTAGGGGTTCTAAGCACTATAGCTGACGATGTTGAAATTGAGTGTTTGCCAAGCGCATTAGTCCACAGTATCGATGTCGATTTATCAAAGCTTGAAAATTTCGGAGATCAGATAACTATGGCAGATCTTAAATTGCCACCTAATGTCAAACTGCTGGCAGGACTTGGAGAAGTGGTGGTCAGTATGAATGAAATCAATATCGTCGTTGACGCTGAAACACCTGTGGTTAAAGACGAAACAGTAGAGCCAGTTCCTAACACAAAACAGGAAGTGAAGAAATAAAATATAATCAGATATTTAAAAAGCGCTAGCATTTACTAGCGCTTTTTAAATATCTGAGAAGGGTTAGAATAGTGAAATAATTGTGGCTAATCCAGCAAGGGACATGAAAATCACTAGAAGCCAGCCAAAAATACGATTCAACGAGCCATTAGCCCTGTGGCCCATAATTTCTTTATTACCGCTAATCAAGACGATTAAGGTGAGTACGACAGGGGCGACTAGTCCGTTGGCCACGGCTGAATATATCAAGGCTTTAATTGGATCGAGACCAATGAAGTTCAATAGTAATCCGACAAAAACTGAGATGATGATAACGCCGTAAAATGCTCGAGCGCGAGAAAGCTTGTTGTATAAGCCTTCACGCCAGCCGAAGGCTTCCGAAAGGGCATAGGAGACGGAACCTGCCAGCACGGGTATGGCTAAGAGTCCTGTGCCGATAACGCCTATAGCAAACAACAGATAGGCGTTGTCGCCAGCCAAGGGGCGTAGAGCGGATGCAGCATCTGCGGCGCTGGCAATATTGGTTATTCCTGCTGCATGCAGAGTGGCTGAACAAGTGGAAATGATAAAAAACATTACTAAGTTTGACAAAAACATGCCAGACCAGATATCTAAGCGCATTTCTTTGATTTCCTGATCTGATGCTCCAATGCGATCTTTAACCTTAGTCTTACCCTGAAGTATTTCTTCTTCAACTTCCTGTGAGGTCTGCCAAAAAAATAGATATGGCGAGATGGTAGTTCCTAGAATTCCGGTTACTAGCAATAAGGAGTCTTTATCCCAGGTCATGTGTGGTATAAAAGTTGCTATAGCGACTTCTTTCCAGTTTATTTCGATAAGCATTGCCGTGAAAACGTAAGAAAGCAAGACGAGAGCTAACCACTTGAGATAGCGTGCGTACTTTTGATAGGTTGTGAATATCTGCAGCAGCAGGCTGGTGATGGCAAAAAATATAACCAGAAAGCCAAAGTTTAGATTTGGAAAAATAAGGCGTGTTACTTGCGACATGGCTCCTAGGTCAGCACCAATGTTAAAGGTGTTAGCAGCGAAGAGTAGGACAGTGGTGAAGTACAAGACTCTCGGAGAAAAATGCTTTTTAATGTTGGCAGCTAGGCCTCGACCCGTAACTAAGCCGATGCGCGCGCACATTTCCTGAGCGATGGCCATTAACGGGAAAGTAAAACTGGCTAGCCAGAGCCACTGAAAGCCGTAGCGGGCCCCTGCTTGTGAATAAGTAGCGATGCCCGACGGGTCATCATCAGCGGCCCCCGTAGTCAGACCTGGGCCAAGCAAGTGCCAATATTCTTCTATTTTTCTTACGGGTTCATTGTTTTCTATTGAAGCGACTATTTTTTTTGATTCGCTTATTGTTTTTTCGAGCAGGATTGCCGGCTCCTCCGCAATTTTTTCGGCAAGCGGGCGGCGTCTCTTTACGGTGTTATTCGTCCGCGCAACTTTTTCCGTGCGGTTTATTTTGATTTTTTCATCAGCCATGTAATTGATGTTTTTAGGTTTACTTGGTTTAATGATATTGTACACTATAATCAAGGCTTAGGCTATTATAAATAATAAATATATGACTCGAATAGCTGCTATGGGGATGTTCTTCCTTTTCGCATTCCTGATTCTCTTTGGTGCTCATTTTTTCATATATATTTCTTGGATTGCATTGGCTAAACCTGATAGTAAACATGTTTGGCCTGCAATCATTTTTTTATTCCTGGCAAGCATTAGCTTTATTGTTGCGTCAGTCCTTGTGCACTTCGGAGAGAGCTTGCCGGCACGAGTTTTATACTTTTTGTCAGGCGGTTGGCTTGGTTATCTATTATATCTCATCCTATCACTTGTTTTTGTGTGGCTTATTTACGGTCTTTGGTTAATATTTTTTTCTCGTACATCTTTCCCGGGCGGCTCATTGTGGCTCGTTGCACTGTTCATATCCCTTGGCCTAACATTGTATGGTGTCTGGAACGCGAGGCACCCGCAATTAATAAGAAAAGAAGTGGCCATAAGGAATCTTCCTTTAGTATGGCAAGAACAGAAAGTCGTGCAGCTTTCTGATGTACATCTCGGCGCAATTCATGGTCTATCTTTTATGGATATGGTTAGTGACAAGGTGAACGGAGAAAATGCAAAGGCAGTTCTTATTACTGGTGATTATTTTGAAACGACTACCATATCCTGGGCTGATGACCAGTATGGACAGGGGCCTGCCGGAACGGCGATACGTACTGGCCAGGCAGTTGCCGCAAATCATATCCTTACCAATCCCCAGTTCTACTTATGGCGCACTCAGGCAATAAAGAACGGTTATGCGGCTATATGATGTATGGATTCGGACACTGAGCCAAGAAATCCCCCCTTGAGGGGGGGCAGGGGGGTGTAAACAACATCCCCCTTACCCCCTTCAAAGGG
>JAAXVE010000039.1 GCA_013335665.1 Candidatus Falkowiibacteriota bacterium | reverse complement strand
CTTCTCGGCCTGCTTGGATGGCATAGAAGTAAGAGTATTCGTTGAAGCGGAAAAAGTCGACGACCTAGCCGCTCATCAGCTCGCTCGAGATGTTGCCAAAAAAATCGAGCAAGAGCTTAAGTACCCAGGAGAAATCAAGGTAAATATCATTCGCGAGCTACGTGTAACAGAATACGCAAGATAGTTTAAGTTAACATTGGCTAAGGTTAAACTTTTTGCTAAAATGTCTTTATTAGATATTTTGCAGCCAGCTATTGCCAAGCCGCTTAATATTAAATATACTAATATTAAATAATAACTTAAGTGAACTCTATGAATAAAGCTGCTTTAATCGACCGGATCGCTGCCGAAGCCAAGGTTTCAAAGAAGCAAGCAACAGACATGCTTGAAAAATTGGTCGACATTATTGTTGGTGAACTTAAAGCAGGCAACGAAGTGACAATCACTGGCTTCGGTACATTCATGGCCAAGTCCAGACATGCCAGGGGAGGTGTTAATCCGCAAAAGCCGACCGAAAGAATCCAAATCCCTCAAGTAACAGTTGCCAAATTTAAAACAGGAAAGACCCTAAAAGACGCCTTAAAGGGCAAAGCTTAAAAAAAACCCTCCTTTTGGAGGGTTTTTTAGTGAAAACATAGGGTCTTGCCATTTTTAAACGATTATGTTAACTTATTAAAAGCTCTCACGGGAGAGTTTTTTGTATCAAGGGCATCCGTAGCTCAATGGATAGAGCACTTGGCTTCGGACCAAGGGGTTGTGGGTTCGAGTCCTGCCGGGTGCACAATCTAGGCTGGGTAGCTCAGTTGGTTAGAGCGTGGCACTCATAACGCCAAGGTCGAGAGTTCGAGCCTCTCCTCAGCCACAAAAATATAAAACAAAAACAATTTGCGCTCATAGCTCAGCCGGTAGAGCAGTTGGCTCTTAACCAAACGGTCGGGGGTTCGAATCCCTCTGGGCGCACAATAAAAAAAACACTCGTCATTCAAGACGAGTGTTTTTTTTATTTATATTTTACTGAAAGCCTTTATCTTCTCCCCAATTATATTCTTCCAAATGAACCATAATGTCTTGAAGTTGCTGGAAATGACTTGGTTTAATCTTTGTGCCTGGAGAGATAACGTCACCCCATTGAGGATTACCTGCTCTAAACTTATCCTGATTAGTACTTTGCAACACGTGATACAATTCCTCAATCGACTGACGGAGCTGATTGATATGCACTGCCCTCACCCTGTCACCTTGGACCAGGTCAACGTTGCATTGCCCTGAATTAGTATTTTCAAAACAATAGTCAGTCAAACTGCTTGAGATGGTCGGACGGCAGTTATTTATCTTCTGTCTTAACTCGTTAACCATTCTGATAGACAATGGGGGTGTCGTGTTATTAATGGCCTCAGAGAAAGCGACATTAGTACATGCCTCAGTCCACACTATAGTTTGATTAAAGGCCATGACCCACTTCGTAGTGCCTTTGACACGTACTCTAGCAATCTTATGTTTAACTGCTTGAGTATTTCCTGGATCTACAATAAACAAACCTTCAACAGGGACAGAACAATTACCTGATAAGCAAAGATACTCACCAGGAGTGGAGTAACCTGTCACATCTGCTGGGTGCCAATCACCCTCTACATCATCACGCCCCACTTGCACTTCGAACAAAGTAGGCCCAGATGAAGCAAACGCATAAACAATTGAAATCGAGCCAAAAGGATTAGCGTTAGGGGTGTGAAAATTAGCATTTACCAATGAAGGTAATTGCTTCAAGGCGGGCTTAATCTCGCTAGACTGAGTATAAGCACTAATGACAGGATCCTGCGACGAACAGCTACCAGGCGGGCAGAAGTAACGATTGATGCTATTGGCCCTGAAATACCAATCTTGATTATTACTTCTATCTATAAAGTAATATCCGCCCACTGAAACACCGTTCATGTCAGGATAGATTAAATCATCATCAAGAGCACCCATGACGCGATATGGCGAAGTGATGCGCTTGTCACTATCAATATAAACTCCTGAATCTTGCCAATCCAAGGGTGGCTGCCCCATGCTTGAGGTTGAAAATTGAATTTGGCTAAGATATGGATATGCACCTCCCAAATACTGTCGACTATCCGTAACCTCATAACTATTAATAGGTAAAGCTGTCTCTATCTTTTTAAATATTGCAGATAGACCTGATTGATAATCATACTTAACCTTTAATTTAATTACGTTTGAACCGGTGCTAGTTGCCACTATCTCAGTTGGCGGATTAATTACTCCCTGATCCCTTGATGGGGCAGTAATTTCTCCCATGTCGAAATACGGGCCATAGGCGGTGCCTAAACCTGTTGATGTGGCCACCAATCTGGCTCTAAAGCGGTAATTTTCGCCATTAGAAAACAAAGTGTCATTAAGAGTCGTCTGATAGCAATTATAAGGCGCACAAGGATTCAGTGGCGATGAAACAGTATAAGCAGTATAAGGCAATGTTATTGTATAATTATAAGGGCCTGTAGCTGTCGCTCTTTCGATAACTATACCAAAATTTGCAGCTGATAAAGCTTGACCTATCTCAGCGGGAGTAGCTATTTGTGTACGAATCGTAAACAATGATGATGTCTTTACAGTCAAGTCGATTGAAGAATTTATTAAGTTTGACGAAGTTGCAATGTTACGACTTACTATATTTGGCAAAGGCGCAACTGGCAACGAAACAATATTGGTGAATACTTTCCATAATGTAGGTATGGCAGTTGAAGATGTGGCAAGTGCAACCCGATAATCGTAAGCTACACCAGGCATGGCCCTATTATCAATGTAGCCAAAAGTGTTTGCTGCAATAAGATTAGAGGTGTTCGCATAATTACCTGAACCTACTAAAGAAAAAGAATTCATTCCCGAGATACTCCTTTCCATACGATAACCATAAACGCCGTCCCAACCATTACTATTCCTAAAAGTAATATAGTTTCTAGCAAAATAATAACCTGACGGCCTAGTAGTGACGTTTAAATTATCAACTGTTCCACTAAGGAGTGCTGGGGCCTGAATAGTTTCAGAGGTAGTAGTTGCTCCGCAATCTCCATAAGCAGTGCAAAGCCTTATTTGATAACGATAATATTGGCCAGGCATGATTACAGAAGTACTAGTAGGCATACTGGAAAGCGCAATATTTGTGCGTGAAATACCATAACAGTCTGTCGGGTTGGACGCTTGGCATAAAAAGGGGACCCCCAAGTGATTAAACATCCACAAGTTGCCTCCTAAAGTATAAGCAGTTGTAGTGCCAGCATAATTAAAGCCTGTATTGGTGCAAGTTGGATTGCAGACTTGTTCCTGTATATGATATTCAGAAACGCCATCTTGCCAGGCACCTACATAAAAATTAACTCCTATATTCGACAATGTATAATTAGAAGAGGTGGAAAAATTAATCGCCATAACCTTGGGCAACCCCATAGGGGTAAAGTCAACAACAGGAACAGACCATGGAAGCGGATTTGTTACTGGCAATGGTTTCGCTCTAAAATAGCACTGGGCACCAGGCGGCATTCCATATACTCTCATTTCGCAACCTGAGACATTAGGGTCACTAGTGCAATATAAATTGTTGCTATAGTTATTTGGCAAATTCAACCATCCTGCATCAGGGTTGGTTGGATCATAATTACAATTATTCTGAACAGAAAAGACTGTGGGCCCGGAAATTGAATAATCATAAGTTACACCGAACAGATAATTGGTAACATTAGTTTGCGTAGCATGCCCGGTCCAAGCAACAGGTAGCGGTTTAAATGCATTAAAACCTGCACCAGCCACACTCCAATCACTGTCGCTATTCGGGTTAAACAAATAAGAATTCAGGGATCGCCCACTAAAATAATAGGTATTGGCCGGATTGAAATAATGATAGCCCGATGATGGCCAAATATCTGTCACCGTCATATTCGAAGTGATCCTGACCGTGCTTGTTGGGCGATAGTAATAAAAATATGGAGCTCCATCGTTTAAGTCAGTCCAGGCACCTGCCGTGCCGTTTGCCTGATAGCGAAGCTGCGCTTCGTTGCGAGTGGAACTACTAACAGCGTAGCCAGTCGTCAAAGACGGAGCAATCATCTTTAGCCGAGCCAATAGTCCAGGATTAAACATGTAATCCATCTTCAAACTAAGAAGGTTAGAGCCTGCATCTTGTACTCCAACGCTTGTAGGTGGATCTAATTTTACTGAAATAAGGTTTGGAGCTGTTGTTGCCGTGCTAGTCAGTCCATTACTCCAATGAATATAAGGACTGTTGGCACCTGCGGATATTCTTATGGAATAATTATTGCCAGGGGTAATGTTGTAAGGACTAGCATATTGCGTCCCCATGAGAAGTTTAAAACACCTATAGTTACCCACGCAAGAGTTGGGCGGATAATCAGCAGGGTGATCTCCTGGAGCGTTCAATATATTAGAACCTGAAGAATTATAAGTTATAGCCGATGAAGTAGCTTGCCACGTAGTATTATCTTGAACTTGAAAATTTAAGCGGTTTATTGAAGCGTTTAGCGGGGTGTTGCGACGGAAGTGCAGTACTAGAGTCGAGCTGGTGGGGCTAGTGATTGTCTCCCAGACTGCTTGATCAAAAGGCGGAATTGTTAAAAAATCTGCAGCCGCCACAGTAGCTGACATAACAGGGCTTTCAGCACAATCTTCAGTTCCATCGTCCCACTGACACAAGTCAACGCTATAGCTATAGTTATTTCCGGGGGTTACCGTATTGTTCAAGGCATAGCACTTATAATCATCGTCACACGCCGTGGATGAAGCTAGATTGGCCTCAATTAACGAATTATTAAAGCTATTATAGTTGTAATAATCAAAATATCCATCTGAAGCCTCTGACCCATTCACATAAGACCGCACATGATAATACATCCACCCGCCATAACTATCCATTGGCACTGGCAGATTAAAATTCAACAGAATATTAGACGAGACCATTGTTGAAGTTGGGACAAGAAAAACTGTGCTAACCTGGGGGAATGGCTTGAGGTCTGCTGTTTGAATGGTTACCAGTGGTCCATTTTCAGGAAAAGTATAATCAGTACCTCCCGGTCCGTATTTATTAACCAATCTAACCCTGTAATCGTATGTTTCACCAGGATTTGCTGGCAGTTCATCCTCAAATTTAAAACAGATGCCCTCGGCAGCACACCCAGTAAGATAGCCGTCAGCCCCTGCATTATCAACCGAAGTTGATGATGCAAAATAATCTGAAGTATTCCAAGCATTAACTCCTGACACACTCCTGTCTACCACAAAACCGGAAACATATGTCCAGTCACTGGTTACTTTAAAATAAACGTAATTTCTGCTTTTTACAAAGCTTGATGTGGTAGAAGCTTGCAAGTTTTCAGCGTCAGGAAAAACTGGGTCATCCTGGATACATGTGCCTATGGTGGCCATGTCCGTTGTTCCGAATAATGAAAAATTACCATCTTCATCTTCTGCCCTCATGTAAAAGTTGTAAGATTGCCCCGTGGACAGACCATTAACCCAAACAGTGCTTTCATTCCAAAAAGTGCTGCTAGCGTTGTCAACTGGATCAACCCAATTGCCTTTCCAAAAATCGTTCGCACCGTCCTTTATGAAATTACCGTCTAAATCTTTTACCACAACTTCAACCCGCACTCTTTTACCATAACTAAATTCAGTGACTTTTGAACCGAACTCCTGTCGGCAAGAAGTTTCTCCATAAGCTGAACGAGGTTGGCCGCCGCCAATTTTCGGTCTAGTGTATACCGGGGTGTTAGGAGCAGAGGCCGCATGGCCATAGCTAGAGTGCTGAATTAGAAAAAACACACCTAAAAAGAGCAACAATGTGCTTGCGCTCAGTAATGCTGCTTTTTTGAATCCAGTTATTTCGCGCTGTATTTTTCTATACATTTATCGCTAAATACTTTATCGGTAATCTTTAAACAAACTTGTTTAGACTTTGCGAGATCCTGGCCAGCCAAATAATATAACACCTCATTAGAACAATTGGTGCGCTGCTGTTCTACGCTCATGCCTTGACAAAAATCAGGATTAACTTCAACTAAAGCTTTCTGCAGGTAAACTGCGTCCATGCAAGACTTTTGTTGAGAAGCATTCTTTATCATTAGACAATAACTTAGATTTCTCTCTTTTACAGCTTTATCAGAAAAATAAGGCGCCCTATCTAAATCGCACAAAGATTTTTCTCCATCATCTTTTACTTTTGCACAAAAATCATTTACTTCTTCTTCCACCTTGCCTTTTTCTTCAACTGTAAACTCTTGCGGCTTTATCTTATTGATTATTGCCAATCTTCCTCCAGCAGTCGTGCCATTTGGTTTCGTCTGCCTAACTTGCTTTACATTAACAATACTCAAAAGATCACCCACCATGGTAAAAATCATAATAACTACAAATGCGGCAAAAAAAGTGCCCAGAACTAGCTTATGGTTGTTTTGTCTTGGGTTCATATTTTTATATAAAATTATTACGGACCATAAGTCAGGCCGTCTGAGCAATCAAGACCGTTCGGAGAGGTGCTGGAAGCGTACAATATCTTGCCGTCTGAGCAATTCACCAAGGGTACTCCATTTACGTAGATGACACCATTTTCATTAACTGAAAAAGCTTGAGTATTGTCATCTTTTACTACCTCAAAACCAGTCAAATTATTGGCATCATCGCCGTTAGTGTCAAGATGAACTCTTAAGCCCTTTTGCGAATCGACGTAGAAATTGCTTTCCGTAGTATCAGAATAAAGCCTGTCCAGCCCCAAGCCAGCTGCATGGCCAGGTTTATACTGAGACACTGGTCCTATATTTACAGGCTCAGCCACATTATCAGAAGTCGGGTCTGCTGTCGGAGACGTCCAGACTGCTAAAATCGACTGGCTGGAAAAAAATAAGCCCAGTGACACTACCGTGCCGAAAACTAGGCCTATTACAAACAACTTTTTGTTTGAGTTCATATTTTTATTTGCCCGAAATTATTACTTTAAATATTATACCAGAATTTTCGAAAGCAAACAAATATTTTTCTATTTTTTCAAAATCATATACCAACTATGACCGTCATTAAACATTTTTTCAATTTTCAAACCCGCTTTATTGATGATTTTATTCAAACCTTGTTTAGTAAAAGCATGATAGTAACGCTGGCTCCCCCCTTGGCCACCCCAGCCAAATATAATATCCCCAAAATCCATATTATTCTTGCCAAGAATCTTCAACCAAGCAAATTTTAAAACCCTTTTAAAGTACTTTTTATTATTTAAAAGCGCCCAGACAGTCACTACCAGACGACCGTCCGGCTTCAAGTGAGCCGCTAACGACTTCAAGCCTTTGACTTGCAAATCCTGGCCAGGCAGGTG
>JAAXVE010000038.1 GCA_013335665.1 Candidatus Falkowiibacteriota bacterium | reverse complement strand
TTCTGGTAGTTTATCTTTTTTATAGTGGGCCCGTGCAACAGCAAGAACACGTAATCCTTTGCGTGCCATTTCTTCAACTTGCTTCATCCACATCGAAGCTTGACTAGCATTAAGGTGGCATATTTCTACGATTGCCTCTGGAGCGCCCTTAGCCGCCACTAGATAATCATCTTTTAAAGGCCTTTCCCACACGTGAGAAATTACCAATAGCTCATGGCTTAAAGGATATTCTTCAAGAAGCCTCCAACTTTTAAATAATGCTGGCTTCTCATTAGAGGCAATGTCGTGATAGGTTTTGTGAAGCGCTTTTTCCAAAGGATCAAATGGCTTGGGTTGGCTAGCTAAGTATCCTAACTCCACTATGTTTTCAATTTCCTCATTACTGCTTCCGTCGGTCGCTATCATTTTTTTTCCATCATTAACGGCCTCTAATTCCATTTGATTCATCGTAAGTGTGCCTGTTTTGTCAGTACACAACACCGTAATACCACCCAGTGCCTGAACAACCTTCTGTCTGCTCGTAAGAACATTTTTGCGCGATAAACGCCAAGCACCCAATGCCATGAATACGGTTAAAATCACTGGAAACTCCTCTGGAAGAATAGACATGGCAAGTGATAGCCCGGATAATATTCCTGAAACCCAATCGTTGTTTTTCAGTCCAAAAATAATTGCGACAGCCAAACAAAGTGCTAATCCGTACCAGGCAAAGACTTTAATTAATTGGTCTATCTCACTTTGCAGCCTCGTCTTCTCTGGAATAACGTCTGCCAGCGATGCGCCTATTTTACCAACTTCTGTCTTGTTCCCAGTAGCTACTATGCGTGCCATACCATACCCGCCAACGACGAGAGTACTCGCATAAACGCTAGCAGAATTGTCAGTCCCTGGTCTATCGATTTCTTCTTGAGCTTCCACTCCACTTTTACGAACGGAGACCGACTCGCCCGTCAAAATCGACTCATCAAGCAGTAGGTTGTTGGTAAAAAACAATATTGCATCTGCAGGAACCCTGTCGCCCTCATTTAAAATAATCACATCTCCACGCACCACTTCAGTGCCTGCGACTCTTTTTGCAACGCCATCACGTATCACCAATGCACGTGGACTGGATAGGTCTTTAAGAGCCCCCAGCGCTTTTTCAGTTTTGTTTTCTTGATAAACAGTTATAGCAACAACTAGCAAAACCGACACCATTAAGGCAATTGATTCACCCAAATCTCCCAATGTAAAATAAATACCACTACAGGCAACCAATAAAAAAAACATCGGCTCACTCAAGACACCACCAATTACAAGAAAAATCCCTTTGTGCTCTTTTGCACTCAGGGAATTATCACCTTCAGACAATAAACGCTCCGCAGCCACCTCTTCGGAAAGGCCACCCGCTTTTTGATAATCAATCATAATTTTTATAATATCTAGTATTATACACTGCAAACAACCAAAGAAAAAGCCTTTAGGCTTTGACAATAAAAAACAGGATGCTATAAGGTCTTTACTGATTATAAATTCCTTTATAACTCATTGACATTGTATAAATATGTGTTAATATTTAGATAGTTATCTAAATATTAAACTATATGCTAAGCCGTACTTTTTCTGCTTTGTCCGATCCTACACGCCGTAAAATCTTAGAATACTTAAAAATGGAAGAAATGTCAGCCGGACAAATTGGCCAAAAATTCAATATAACAGCGCCTTCGATATCACATCATCTCAATGTTTTAAAGCAGGCCGATTTAGTATATTCAAGAAGACAAGGGCAGGAAATTATTTATTCTTTGAATTTATCAGTATTTGAAGAAATATCGGAACAAGTTATGACTTTTCTTAAAATAAGATCAAAAAATTCAAAACTTTAACAAAAATATGAGCAACCCACTTAATGTATCTATCAAAAGCGAAATACCATCTATTTTGTTATTAACTTCTGCTTTAATCGCAAGTCCTTTCTTTTACAAGCATTTTCCGCAAAGAGTCCCGATTCACTGGGATGCAAATGGCCAAGTAAACGGCTGGGGTTCACCAGTTTTCGCTGCGTTTTTCTTTCCAGTACTTCTTTTAGCCATATACCTTTTGCTTATATTTATTCCAAAATTTGATCCCCATGCTGAACGCTATCCGGATTTTGCCAAATCATATCAAATAATAAAAAGTGGGATAATAGGCTTCTTGGTCTTAATATATTTTTTCGCCAGTTTTAACGCGCTCGGTTTTAACATTCCCATTGCAACTATCATGCCATTAACCATTGGCTTGCTCTTTATCCTTATTGGTAATTATATGGGGAAACTCAAGCTCAACTGGTTTGTCGGCGCGCGCACCCCTTGGACCATGTCTAGCGAAACTGTTTGGAATAAAACCAATCGGCTTGGTGGCAAATTATTTTTCTTTGGAGGATTGGCTATGGTTTTAGAAATATTTATTCCTACCCAACTCAAATTTGCCACATTAATGCTTATCGTTTTAATTGTCAGCTTTACCCCTTTCATATATTCATACTTAGCCTACCAACAAGAGCAAAAAAATAAAAAAAACAATTCATAATCATCTCAACATAATGCAAAATAAACGATGGTTCGCACTACTGTTTCTCGCCCTTGGCCTTGCTATTGTAATTATTGACGGTACAGTATTGAATATTTCTCTTCCATATATTATTAGAGATCTAAACACCTCCCTTGACGCTCTTGAGTGGGTTGTTGCAGGCTATGCATTAATCATAGCCTCGATACTTATAACCGTTGGCAGACTAGGCGATATTTTTGGACGTAAAAAAATATATATGCTTGGCGTTGTGCTTTTTGCCATCGGTTCTTTAATTGCTTCCGAATCCAGGTCGGTCGGGGTTCTCTTTCTGGGAGAAGCCTTAATTGAAGCAATTGGAGCTGCCATGATGCTAACTTCTTCGCTCGCACTGGTTGCAAATGAATTCTCAGGTAGGGAGCGTGCCATCGCTTTCGGTGTTTGGGGAGCAGTTGCTGGCGGCGCTTCAGCACTAGGCCCATTACTTGGAGGCTATTTAACCACTTTCCATTCATGGCGCTGGTCACTACGCATTAACATATTCATAGCACTTGCTGTTTTGGCTGGCAGTTATTTTGTACACGAGACAAAAAAGCAAAACAACAAAAAACTAGATTGGGCAGGAATGTTTCTTTCATTTATTGGCGTATTTCTACTAGTATTTGCATTAATTGAAGGACAGAAGTTCGGTTGGCTAAAACCAAAATTCATCATAGCAATCAGTAGTTGGACTTGGCCTTTACACACTATTTCTATTATTCCTTTCGTTCTGATTGGTTCAGCTGTTTTTATATCAGCATTTCTGCTTTTTGAAGCAAAGGCGGAAAGAAACGGAAACGATCCTTTGCTTAAACTTTCTATTTTTAGGAACAAAAGATTGGTAGCAGGACTAACTATAGTTCTAATGCTTGCAATGACTCAGATGGGAATCTTTTTCGTTCTTCCTCTTTTTCTACAAAGCGCCCTAGATTTAAGCCCTTTTCAAGTTGGCCTTATTTTTCTTTCCAATTCACTTGCAGCCTTGATAGCTGGTTCTATCTCTGGCTGGCTAACAAACAGGATCGGCATCAAAAATCAAATATCTATAGGCATCGGCCTGATTGCAATTGGCCAAATATCTTTAGTGGTGCTATTATCAACCTCCATTACTCCCTTCACCCTTGCCCCCGCTTTAATACTCTACGGAATCGGCATTGGCACTACTTCTGCACAACTCACCAATCTCGTTCTTTCATCAGTGCCCGCGGAGCTAGCAGGTGAAGGATCTGCTGTTAATGCGACAGCCAGACAGTTAGGCGCAAGCCTAGGGGTGTCCTTAATGAGTCTTGTCCTGAGCATTACGATGAGCAACCATCTTGCTCAAGCCATTAGACAAGACCAAACAATACCACCAGTCCCCCGCTATTTCATTTCATCAGCAATTGAAGACGGTGAAATGACCATGGATCGCTCAAAACTAAGCGAATCGAACGACGACTCTCCAATTGCGCTTGCTATTAAACAACACCAGAAAGGCGCCCTTTTGCTTGCTAGCAAAAATGCACTGTCTTTATCATTCTTAATATCAATACCAATATTAATACTTGCTCTGTTTTTACCAAAACAAACAAGCCGGTACAGTTGACAAAACGTATTTTATTTTTTAGGCTAAAATTAAATATAACCTTATGAGAATCCTGCTAGTCGAAGATCAAGCAACCATAGCCAATTTGGTCAAAGACGGTCTTACTGCCGAAGGTTTTGCAGTTGACTGGCTTGAAAACGGCGAAGACGCCCAACTCCGACTGGAATTAAGTCACGGAGACTATGATTTAGTCTTGCTTGATCTAATGCTGCCAAAAAGGGATGGGTTAACCGTTTGCAAAAACATTCGAGAACAGCATATTCACACACCTATCCTGATGTTGACCGCCAAAGATAGTACGGAAGATATTGTAACTGGGCTCAATTATGGTGCAGACGATTATTTAGTTAAACCATTCCAGTTCAGTATTCTTTTAGCTCGAATTCGAGCGATATTAAGGCGCCCTGCGCCAACGCTAACGGTAGAACTCAAGGCAAAAGACCTAAAACTAGACACCTCAAGCAAAAAAGCCTATAGAAACGGAGAGGAATTAAAACTCACCCTCAAAGAAATGAGCCTGCTTGAATACCTACTACGCCACCCGAACCAAGTTTTGTCACGTGAGCAAATCCTTTCAAACGTCTGGGACTTCGCATTCGACTCGTTTAGCAATGTGGTTGATGTCCATATTACAAATTTACGCAAAAAAATAAATGACCATGGACAGCTCATTGAAACCGTCCATGGCATAGGCTATCGTCTCAATAATTAAACTGCTAATTTATCCACCGATCCCCAGTCTATCGAGTGGAATGGCTACGTAAAAACTACTGCCAACACCTTCACTTGATTCTAACCAAATTTTACCGCCAACGCGGTTGAGCATTGCCTTAACAATAAACAGCCCCAAGCCCGACCCATCAACACTATGATGGGTCGCGTTGTTTGCACGAAAAAATTTTCTAAAAATCTTAGCCTGGTCTTCTTGTGGGATTCCACAACCAAAATCCTTAACAGTAAAAAGAATATCGCCCGCCCTCTTTTCCAAACTAACAAAAACCTCTCCACCCTCATAAGAATAACGAATCGCATTCGATAATAGGTTTTCAAAAATCATCGAAATTATTTTTCTATCAAACTTCACGATTGTTATTTCCGAGGTAAAACTTTTATGCAACTTAATGTTCTTTGAATTAATTTGCAAACGCATCCCCTCTAACTCAGTATTCAAATAGTCTACCAAATTAAATTCGTCATGATTAATTTTAAACGTGCCTAGCTCAATTCTTGAAAGATTTAACAAAGCATCAACCAATTCCGTCATCTCCTTACTGCGATCATAAATTTCTTTCACATATTTTCTCTGTTTCTCTTCAAGCGGTCCTGCGACGTTACGCAATAACAATTCAGCTGCCAAACTTATTCCGGCAATAGGCGTACGCAGCTGATGGGAGGCCAGTGAAGTGAATTCCGTTTTTGCATGATCAATTTCTTTAAGCTTCGTAATATCCCGCTCGATCCATATATACAAAGACACATTCTGATCAGCATCGTAAACCGGCGATATGTGCAAATCGGCGATATATTTTTCGCCGGTCTTACGTTGATTAGAAATCTCTCCGATAAAACTGACATTGCCTTGCTTAATCAAATCCCAGGCGCATCGTTTTTCTCCTCGAGACATGTCCATACGTCGATCAACAAGGCTTCCCCATAAAGACGGAGATCGCCCAATCATCTCTGCGCGACTAAAACCAGTCATTTCTTCCGCCGCCTTATTGGCATAAACTATTTTGCCACGTTTGTCAGTTATTACCACATGATCAGATGCATCTTCAAAAGCCAACTTCCTAGCAGTTATGTCACGGATAATAGTTTGCACCGATGTCTTGCCGCGATAACTGACTAACACGCTCACAACTTCAACGTCAAGAACCCTGCCATCGTGAGTCACTAACCGCATTTCCCTAAGTGGGGTTTCACGCTTACCTGACTGCATTTGCGAAATACGATTGGCTACTATGTCCTGAAAATCGGGATGAAAGTAACTCAAAAGATTCTTACCTACAAGATCTTTCTCCGATTTAACACCAAGAATGGCGACCGCAGAATGGTTAACAAAAATCATTTTGCCAAAATCGTGCACAATCATTGCGTCTGGTGACAGCTCCACTAGCAGGCGGTAGCGCTCTTCACTGTCTTTGAGTGCTTCTTCACTATCTTTAAGATTTTTAAAAAGCAAACGGTAAGGCTTCATTAAACCGGTCTCAACCACCCCTAAATACAGAAGATAGAATGACCCAACTTTTATAAAATGACTGGCCATATTAGCCCAACCCAAAGTGCTTAAAACACCAAACAAGAATATTTCAGTAGTCAATTCTAACACAGTAAACCAAAGCAATAAACGATAAACACGATGATTGAAATCGTGGCGCCGCAAATGCAAATGAAGAGCAGCAACAGTAAAAAAGGCTGCTATCATATACTCACTGCCTATTTTGAAGTTTGTCAGTCCTGAATAGTTATAAGTAACTGGGAATATTTTCCAATAGAATATTGCTACTACCAACCAAGAAAATACCGCAAGGTAAATACTCACAGTAAGACGATGATCTATCTTCCTTTTAACAAAAAAAGGTGCCACAACCAACGTAATTGCAGTTAAATATCTGACTGCCAACCAAAGTTGTGTTGACAGGTTAACCCCAGAGCCTGGCACCACGCCCATACCCTCGTAAGACAATAAGTGAAGCGTGTCTAGCAACCCCACAAATAAGTAAGCGATACCCAACAACAGAAAATAGTGGTTGTCGATATAACGGCGTGAATTCCAGGCAACGACAAAAATGCCGAAAGATACGACTACGCTGAAAATCTCCACTAAACTATGAAAAAGAAGGTAACTATGCCAACTAGTAAACAACAGCGTGCTGAAAATCACCCCGACTTGAAAAATAGCTAGATAACCGCTTGTTAACTTAAATTTCTCTAACATATGATTTGTTTTTATATTATGCCTAAATATGCCTATATGCAAATTTTTTCAATCAAATCTTAATACTCCCATACTTTAATGACCAATAATTAGCGTATAATCCTTTACCACCCGCTTGTGGTAAGCATAAATTAAACTATTTTGTTCTTTGTCCATAAAAAAATGACCGGCTTTCCGCCGGTCATTTTTTTACACCACTTCATCTCTGGGCCGCACTAAACTTACATATAGCACTGGAACAATAAACAATGTAAGGAAAGACGAGAGCATTAACCCAAAAATGAC
>JAAXVE010000144.1 GCA_013335665.1 Candidatus Falkowiibacteriota bacterium | reverse complement strand
AACATAAGCAACGCCCAGGTCATCTCTTCTTATCAGGATGTTTCGGCCCTTTTTAGTGGTCTTGTCAGGACTAGAAATAGCATCCTCAACCTGCTCTTTGGTTATAAAAATACCGTGCTTATTGAGTATGTCGAATTTTTGATTGGCGTATGAGGTGAAATAAATCATATAAATTTTATGACCTTATAACTTTCCATCTATATTTGTTGAGGTAACTGGAGTAATTAGACTTGATTTCAATCGGTCTTCCATAGTCAGAAAATTGGATTCTGCTTTTACAGCCTTGGTCGTAGCACATGAAAGCGTGGCCGTTTCTCGTGACAATATCTCCGGGTTTTAGTGATGACATGTCTATAGAGGTTAGCGGAACAGCCTTTGGGTTGGCGTACATGCTTCTGCTGTTTCCGCCAGGGTCGGGCAGACCACTATCCTTCCAACATTTTTGAACTAGTGATGAGCAGTCAAGATGCCATTTGTTGTTTGAGTCCTTTCCGCCACGCAATGACCCCTGATCATATATCGCTCCAAGTGATTGAAGCGCTTTTGCACAGTCAACAGGACTCTTTCCTAGCATGGTTGGGTCTGTGCCTGTGTAACCTGCACCTTCGCCGTCTCCTGCCTCTGGCGGTTCGCTAACTACGCCGATCGCCATTGGCTTTCCAACCGAAGATATAAGGTCTGGGTTAATCTGTTGCATAATAATGTACGAAGTCATTGCAAGCAAAATGCCTGTGATACTGGCCCCTATCCAGTTTTTGGCATCGCCTATTTGATTGGAATTGCCGCCAGCTGTCAACCATATTAATCCTCCGAACATCAGCACGATGGCTGCGACTATTCCAGCGATGGCAATCCCGTAGTTGTAGACACTAGCGATATATTCGCCGATCCAGTTGACACACAGGGCATTGCTATCTGCAGAGCCGCACTCCCGGGCATCGCTGAACTTAAGATTTGGTATATGTATTTGAATGCTGTCGGTAGGATTTTTGATTGCTGGTATATCTGCTCTGGCAGGTATAGCAAGAAAGACGGAAAAAAAGATAATAGCGGTAAATAGAGGCAAGAAAGCTTTATTGATTTTGATTTTTCTTATCATTTGAAGAGCTTAATTGAAAATTTTTTATAATCATCTAGGAACAAGTGTTAGCTGCGAAGTTGCTTTTGAAACAATTGTAATATGACCTGTAAGTGGCTGGGTATGCTCTTGTTTCTGCTTTCATTGGGCATCCTTTGTAAGCGCATCCGGGTGCTGGCTTGCTTTGTCTGCCAAGATAGACATCCATGTTGCCAGGCCCCCAGTTGTACGCCATTAGGGCATTTTCTACGTTGCCGTATTTATTAATAAGCCGGGAAATCATTTTTGAGCCGCCATCAAGGTTTTCTTCAGGGTTATTCGGATTGACGCCAAGATCGCTTGCCGTTCCTGGCATTAGCTGCATCAGACCTATGGCGCCAGCTCGCGATACGACACCAGCTCTTCCGCCGGACTCTGTTGCCATGATGGCTTTTATCATCGCCGGTTCGAGATTGTACTTCTGGGCCAGCCTTTTGATCGTTTCATCGTAAGTGTTGGGGACAGTACCTCTGGGTATGTCAATATCTCCTCCCCCTAGCGACTCATATGAATTCAATAGTTTTTCCGGTACGGAGGTGAGAGTTAAGGGTTTGCTAACTGACGATATCAAATCTGGATTGATCTGCTGCATTATCATGTATGAAGTCAGAGTCAAGATAATGCCGGTAATGCTGGCCCCGATCCAATTTTTGGCTTCGCCGATACGGCTGGCATTGCCGCCGGCTGTCAGCCAAATCACGCCGCCGAACATCATTACTACAGCCGCAACTATTCCAGCGATGGCTATGCCGTAGTTATATATGCTGGATATATATTCGCCGATCCAGTTGACGCACAATGCTTTGTCTCCGCTATCAGTCTGACATTCTTTAGCGTCACTGAATCTCAGTCCGGGAATGCTAATCTGCAGGCCGCTTGAAGGATTTTTGATGTCGGAAGCTGCAAAGGCAGAGTGCGGCAAAAGTGAGGTAAATAAAACAAATATCAGGATGATTAATAATAAAGGTTTGATGTTTATTTTCATCTTATTAGTTGCAGGTGTTTTTACCTAGGCCCATCTTGCAGTCGCCATTGCAACACTCATAATTAGTTACTATTGAGTTGCTGCATTCCTCGCCTGTTTTTTTGCAAGGAACGCATGCGCCTATACGACAATATCCTTTTTGGCTGGATGTAATATCACAAATTTTCCCCTCGGTATCTTGTATGTTGCCGGCGCTGCATGTTTTGTTATTAACTGCTCCCGGTATCGGTGAGCCGCAAACGCAGCAGTAAAATCGGGTGTTAAGCGCAGTATATTCATTGCCTGTGTATGCTCCTTTGCATGTAAATTTACAGCTGCCCATTGCGCCTTCAAGGGAACCGTTTGCCATCGCTATCGGTTGTCCTCCTTTTTTTACACATTCGGCGCCACCTGGGTTGTCATATAAAAGTTTTGCGGCGTTTTCTGATCCGTTCTCGCAACGGCTTTCATCTGCACTGCAGACGTATGACAATCCTGCTAACCAGCCACTTTTGCACATGCTTTTGCTGGTCATGCCGCATTTATTCGTTGCTGTAGTGACAGCACAGCAACCGATTTCTGAAACGCTGCTCACCCCAGACACCCTCATATTAACTAAATCTGTATTAATCGTTGCCAAAATGATATATCCGCACATTGCCAAGCCTAACCCCGTCAAACTGGAAGAGATGACGGTCTTGGCG
>JAAXVE010000143.1 GCA_013335665.1 Candidatus Falkowiibacteriota bacterium | reverse complement strand
TTCCTGATTATGAGTGACGTGTATGGCAGTTATTTTGTTATCCTCAACAATCTTCTTTAATTCATAACGCAGGAATTCTCCGATCTTGGCATCAAGCGCTGACAATGGTTCGTCCAAGAGCAAAAGCTTCGGTCTAGCCGCCAACGCCCTGGCTAATCCAAGCCGCTGCTTCATACCGCCAGAGAGTTCGTTTGGCATGGCATCACGACGATGGTAAAGACCGACCAGCTTGAGATTTTTTGCTACTTCTTCTTCGATTGTTTTCGAGTTCCAACCCTTAATCTTCGGGCCATATGCGGTATTATCCCAGACGTTCAAGTGAGGAAAAATGGCAAACTGCTGAAAAACGAACCCGACATCTCGATCCTGCACCGGCAGACTGGAGACATTCTTATTATTAAAAGTTATCTGGCCTTCCGTGGCCTCTACCAAGCCGGCAATCGTCCTTAAAAGCGTAGTCTTGCCGCAGCCAGATGGCCCAAGAAGCGTGTGGTACTTGCAATCAGCGATCTCAAGATTAATATCATTCAAAGCATTTACCTGTTTGCTCCCGGAAGGATACCTCTTGCTCAGCTTTTTTATTTTGATGTTTGGCATATTTCTATGATTATTCAATTATCCGCCTTGCCTGGTTTAATAAAACCGGCAACTTTATTATTCTTGAGCAAAACCAGAAACAACAAAGCGACAGCGAACAGAATCGTACAGGCGAAAGCCGCCTCTTCCAGGCGGTTCGATTGGAAAAAATCAACGATTAAAATCGAGACAGTTTTGATGTTTTTGGAAACTGCCAAAGTTGCTCCGGTTTCTGACAAGCTGCGCATAAATGCCATGATAATGCCAGCAATTATCGCCGGTTTGATTTGCGGCAGCAATACTGTAATTGACATCTTCTTAATGCCGGCGCCCAAGCTGTAAGCTGCCTCTTCCTGCGAATCTGAAATTTCCTTGAATGCTGAAACTAACGGTTTGACTAGCAAAGGGAAAGTGAAACAGAGATGCGCCAAGATTAAGATTATTATTTCTGAGCTGAAAAAATTGCGCCAGAATAAAGCAAGCGACAAGCCTAACGCACTAGTCGGCATCAATAACACTGTCTCATTCAAGCTTTCCAAAATTCGGCCAAGACGGAAGCGGTTTCTGGCAATAAGATATGATAATGGCACGGAAAAAATCAGGTTTGCAAAAGTCGCCGCAAAGGCGACACCGAAGGAAATCATCAGGCTTTGCATGAGTAGGAGATAACCTGGGGTCCTAAAGTGCATCAAGTTATACAAAAGAATCTGCACTGTCGGCAAAAAGATGAATATAATGAAAAAGGTGAAAATTACGTAGTTTTTAACTGGGGCCAATTTTGATATTTTCTTTTCTAGAGGAGAATAGATATGTCGTAGGCTGGCTCGCCTTTCCCCCAGGGTCGTTTTGGCCAGAAAAAGAATAATGATAGCGCTCAAGATCAACATAATGCTAGCACCGGCGGCTCCAGGCAGATTTCCTTGATTTTTCAAGTTAATAATCAGCACCGGAGCGGTTACCAACGATCCTGCAACCATCATGGTGGCACCGGTCTCGGACAGACTTCTAGTGAATGACAATATAGAACCGTTGATTATTCCGTCACGAAACAGCGGCATGGCGATCGTCCGGAAAAAAGTAAAAGGGCTAGCGCCCATTGTCTCTGCAGCCTCCTCGTAGGCTGGACCGATCTGTGCCAAGGCGGCGGTTACAGACCTGATCATGTACGGCAAGGTGAAGACGGTATGTAGGAGTATTATCATGATCATTCCTCGGCCAAACAGGCCGCCATCTAAGCCGAAGAGGCGCCCAAGACCAAAACTCGTCCCCCAATAAAGATAGATAGAAAAACCTAGGGCGGCGGTCGGCATCACTAAAGAAAGGTCGACTAAATTATCAATCGTCCGCACAAAAAAGTTCTTATTCCGCGCAATTACCCAAGCTAACGGAACACCAAAAATCAGATTTAACAATGTTACGATCAATCCAATCAAAAAAGAAAAACCTATAGCCTTGATAATTTGGCCGTTGCTCAAAATAGCCAAATCAGTAAAGCGGCCTAAAATATAGATGGCAGGCAAAAAAATAAAGAACGCAAAAAAAGCATACACAGGTATTGAACTCAAACGGGATAATCTATTTGGATTTTGATTCTGCATTTAGCAACTCAAGCGATTGTATTAATCTTGCCCTTATATTTTACCAAAAAACGCAATTTCTGTCCCTTGCAATCACGATATTTCAAACTTGCTAGGCCGCACCTTCTTTTTTAATTTTTACAATGCCATTATTGCCATCAACTTCAACCAGATCACCATCCTTCAATATTTTTGTAGCAATTTTTGTGCCTATGACGCATGGCTTTTTCATTTCTCTAGAAACGATAGCTGCGTGGCACAGCACTCCGCCTTCATCAGTTACAAAAGCTGCAGCTCGTTGCATCGCAGGCAAGAAATCAGGAGTTGTCATAGGGGAAACGAGTATATCTCCCGTATCGATTTTATGCAAATCTTCTTTAGTTCTAACAATGCCGACCTTCCCGATCACCACGCCACGATACCCAACCTGACCACTTAACTCTTGCTGCACCAACACCTCATCAGGCAGGCTAAATCCATATTCGCGAGCAAGTGTCGAAATGTCCGACTTGTAAATATTCCCTGCACAATCTTCAACAAATGCTTCTGTCGCAATAATCGGAATCGTGCCATGGTCTATATAATCTTTCAGCTGTGCCGGGGTCATTGCTTTTATTTGCTCGAGTGATACCCCG
>JAAXVE010000037.1 GCA_013335665.1 Candidatus Falkowiibacteriota bacterium | reverse complement strand
TTATGTCTCGACGATCAGCGTTCAAGCTAATAACCAGACCGACTTAACAGCCGTGCAAACGCAAGTCACTAACTTGCTCTTGTCGCGCCATCACATTTCTAATTCAACCCAAGCCGATTTCCAAGTTATGAATCAAGCCGATATCGTGGCCACCGCCTCTTCGGTAACGGGTATGTTTACGATGTTGCTGGCAGCGATTGCCGGAATTTCGTTGATTGTCGGCGGCATCGGCATTATGAATATGATGCTAACTAACGTTACGGAGCGAACTCGTGAAATCGGCTTGCGCAAAGCCATAGGTGCTAAACGCGAGGATATTAGCAGGCAATTTTTGGCCGAGGCTGTAGCTTTGACGCTGGTAGGCGGAGTGCTGGGCATTGGATTGGGGTGGGTGCTGGCTTACGCGATTTCGACCTTGGCAAAAATATCGACTGACATTGCACTTTCATCGGTCGGCATGGCCTTCGGCGTATCAGCTGTCATCGGCATAATCTTTGGCTATTATCCTGCCAAGCGCGCCGCCAAGCTTAATCCGATCGAGGCTTTGCGTTACGAATAATTTTTAAAATATCAATATGGAAAAGAAAATCTCACTAGTTACCGCAATCATCTTGATCGTAGTCATTTCAGGAGCCTCTTTTTATGGCGGCACCAAGTTCGCCGCGAGTAAACAGGCATCGCCTCTTGGCGTTCGCGGTGCTAATTTCCAGGGGATGCGCAACGGCTTCACTGGCGCGAATGGGCAAGGACGCGGCGCGAATGGTGGTATCGTCAATGGGGAAGTCATTAAGCAGGATAGCAATAGCATTACCGTGAAATTACGCGACGGCGGATCTAAGACAGTTTATCTGAGCGATACAACAACTGTTAGTAAGTCGGTTGACGGTAGCAAGAAAGATGTCCAGACAGGCAGTAACGTTATGGTGATTGGCAAGGCCAGCAGTGATGGCAGCGTAATCGCCGATTCTGTCCAAATCAGACCGAATTTGCCACTAGACCCAGCTTCATCAACACCTAAGAACAAATAAGCAATAAAGGATCGCTACGTGCGGTCCTTTATTGTTTTTTAATGTGGAATAGTTTAATCTAAGGAGGAAGATATATGAAAGAAATGTCAGATAAAATAGAATACCCCATCATACTCAACAAATATCTCGCCCTGAAGAAGATATGCAGTCGTAAGGAAGCTGATCGTCTGCTCCGTGAAGGGAAGATTAAGGTAAACGGTAAGATTGCCGAACCTGGTATGAAAGTCTTCAGAACAGACATAGTTGAAACGGAGATTGATAAAAAACTCGCTTATCTTGCATATTACAAGCCGCGCAATATCATCACTCACAGTCCCCAAGGGGGTGAATTATCGATCGCCGATGTATTATCTTATTCTCCTAAAGTGGCACCATTGGGTCGACTTGATAAGGCTTCGCGCGGCTTGTTGATTTTGAGCAATGACGGAAGAATAACCGACCGTTTGCTTAATCCTAATTTTTTTCATGAGAAGGAATATGAAGTCAGAGTTGACAGGGAGTTGATGAAGCCTGATTTACAGAAGCTTTCTCGAGGAGTGGTTTTGGATGACGGTTATGTTACCAGGGCTTGCAAAGTAGAAAGTATTGGAGCTTATTCTTTCAGGATAATCTTGACCGAAGGCAAGAAACGTCAGATTAGGCGCATGTGCCAAGCAATTGGTTTTACTGTGAAGGACTTGAAAAGGGTCAGAATAATGAACATAGACTTGGGCCGGCTGAAACCTGGCGAGTATCGTGAAATCAAGGGTAAAGAGTTGGAGGAGCTGCTCAGCAACCTCCAGTTAAAATAGAAAATATATGAAAAAAATTATCGTTTGTTTGCTGTTAATGCTTGTCATGTCCGGATGTTCCTACAAGGGTGCCAGCCTTTTGGGTGGCCGAAAAGATGAAGCGACTGGCAAAACAGAAGGTGTGCGTATTGACATGAAGAGCCAAAGTCTGAAAAATTTGCCTGGCGAATTATTTGGAAGGGATAATGTGATTAGTTTTGATGTATCCAATAATCTACTAACTGGAGCCTTGCCATCGGAAATCGGCAAATGGAAAAAGCTTACGTTGTTGGATGTAAGCGATAATAAAATGACTGGCATACCAGCCGAAATAGGCCAGCTAACTGAATTATCAAGCCTGGATTACTCCAATAACATGCTCGATACAATGCCTAATGAAATAGTGGGCTTAAAGAAGCTTAAGACGTTTTCATTGGCCGGCAATCTTTATCGCGATGTTCCGTCCCAGTTGTTGCAAATGCCTAACTTAGGTCTGTTAGACTTAAGCCGAAACAAATTGGCTGTCTTGCCGGAAGATCTTTCCGGATGGAAAAATTTAAGAGTCTTAATCGTTGGCGGAAATCCATTATCAGCCACAGATCTTTCAAGATTGAAAAAGTCTCTTCCAGATACCCAGGTCGTGTATTAATCAGTATTTTGCCAAACTTAGCCACGTATTGCCATATTTGTAAAAGCGGCTGAAAATGGTATATTATAGGGGAGCAAAGGGGGCCTTTGGTCTCTTTTTGTTTTAAGGAAAAAAAGAAAAATGACTCAATTCATCCATTTACATAATCACACTCATTATAGCCTTTTAGATGGCTTAACTAAGCTTGATGAGCTAATCGAGCAGGCTAAGGCTGACGACGCCCCTGCGGTTGCATTGACCGACCATGGCACCATGTATGGCATAATTGAATTTTATCAAAAAGCGAAAAAGGCTGGCATTAAGCCGATTATTGGGGTTGAGACTTATTTAGCACCCAATAAACTGACCGATAAGTTTTCTAAGGCTGACGCTGCCAATTACCATCTGTTACTTTTGGTAAAGAATGAAATAGGATATAAGAATCTAATCAAGCTGGTTTCAATCGCTCATCTAGAGGGTTATTATTATAAGCCACGTATCGACTGGGAAATCTTGTCCAAACACTCCGAGGGCTTGATCGCTTGTTCTGCTTGTCTGGGCGGAGAAATTCCGCAGCTTATTTTGTCTGGCAAGATCGATCGGGCCAAAGAGAGAATTATGGAATACAATAATCTCTTCGGCCAGGGCAATTATTATTTGGAAATCCAGCATCATCCCAATTTGCCGGAGCAGGCCCCAGTTAACGAGCAGCTGATCAAGTTGAGCCGCGAGCTCGGCGTGCCTCTCGTAGCCACCAACGATCTTCACTATCTGAAAAAAGATGATTTTGATGCGCAAGACGTGCTGTTGTGCTTGCAGACGAAACGCAAGAAGAATGACACGAACCGCATGGAAATGCACGGTCAGGATTTTTACTATAAGCCTGCAGCCGAGATGGCTAATATCTTCAAAGACGTACCGGAGGCTGTGGAAAATACGGTCAAGATTGCCGAGATGTGCAATCTGGAAATAAAGCTCGGTGAGATCCAGCTGCCTATCTTCCCGGTGCCTGAGGGCATGACCGAGTTCGGCCTGCTGAGCCAGTGGTGCCATGAGGGGTTGATGAAACGTTATGAGAAGGATTATGACGCTGTTGATGCGCCAATTCGCGAGCGCATGGACTACGAATTATCAGTCATCGAGCGCATGGGCTGGCCTTCATACTTTTTAATTGTTGCTGATTTTATTAATTGGGCTAAGAATAACGGCATCGTGGTCGGACCTGGCCGTGGATCGGCGGCCGGCTCATTGGTCTGCTATTTGATCGGCATTACCAATCTCGACCCTCTGAAATATAATTTGCTCTTCGAACGTTTCTTGAATCCGGAACGTATCTCGATGCCTGATATTGATACGGACTTTTCTGATGTCCGTCGTGAAGACGTTATACGTTATGTGGAAGGCAAATACGGCAAAGACCATGTTTCGCAGATTATTACTTTCGGAACTATGGCCGCCCGCGCTGCCATCCGCGATGTCGGGCGTGTTTTGGATTTTCCCTATGATTTTTGCGACAAGCTGGCTAAAATGATTCCGCAGTTTTCCAAGATCGATGAAGCTTTGGAAACAGTCAGCGAATTCAAAGAAGTGTATCAGCAGGACGAGGGCGCCCGCCGCCTGATTGACTATGCTCGCCGCCTTGAAGGCGTGGCGCGCCATGCTTCGACGCATGCTTGCGGCGTGCTGATCACCAAAAACCCCCTGACCGACTACGTGCCGGTGCAGTATGCCTCGTCATCGGATATGACGATCGTCTCGCAGTATTCATTGCATCCGGTCGAAGATTTGGGTCTGTTGAAGATGGACTTTCTTGGTTTGAAGAACTTAACCATTATCGAGTCGGCGATCAAGATTATTAAGAATACTCGGGGTATCGATGTTGATATTGATAACATACCACTTGATGACAAACGCGCTTACAAGTTATTCCAAGACGGAGAAACAACCGGCGTCTTCCAGTTCGAATCTTCTGGCATGAAACGTTATCTGAAAGAATTGCGTCCGACCGACCTTGAGGACATTATTGCTATGGTAGCCTTGTATCGTCCTGGTCCAATGGAGTGGATTCCTGATTATATTGCAGGTAAGCACGGCAAGGTTAAGCCTTACCTGCACCCAAAACTCGAACCGATTCTCGGCGTGACACATGGCGTGGCGATCTATCAAGAACAAGTCATGCAGATGGCTCGCGATCTGGCCGGTTTTACCATGGGTGAAGCGGACGTCTTGCGTAAGGCTATGGGTAAGAAAATCGTCAAGCTGTTAGCCGAGCAGAAAGAGAAGTTTATCGACGGCTGCGTCAAGAACGGGATCAGTTCCGATCTGGCTCAACAGATTTTCGCTTTTATCGAGCCGTTCGCCGGCTACGGTTTTAACCGCAGTCACGCGGCTTGTTACGCCTTAATCGGCTATCAGACCGCTTACCTTAAGGCGAACTGGCCGACAGAGTTTATGGCTGCGCTTTTAACTGCCGATCAACAAGATACGGACCGTGTCGCCATTGAAATTGATGAGTGCCGCAAGATGGGCATTGAAGTGTTGGCGCCTGATATTAACCAATCGTTCGCTTCGTTCACCGTGGTGACGAGTGGCACGCTGGAAAACAAGACGGTCGAGGCCAACGAAAAAGTGAATACAATACGCTTCGGGCTAAGAGCAATCAAAAATGTTGGCGAGAATATAGTCGATGTGCTGATTGCCGAACGCAAGGCTAATGGTCAGTATCGAGATCTTGCCGATCTGCTTGAGCGCGTTACCGACAAGGATATGAATAAGAAATCCTTGGACAGTTTGATTAAGAGCGGCGCTTTTGATAATTGGGGCGAGCGCGGTCGCTTTTTAGCTAATCTGGAAAGCATCTTAAGCTATAGCAAAGAGGTGACGAAGAATAAGAATACCGGTCAAGTCAGCTTGTTCGGCGATTTGCCCTTGTCAGCTTCGGCCCGCCCGACAGTGCGTTTGGATCTACCAGGTACAGCCACGCAGTCGGAGAAATTGTCTTGGGAAAAGGAATTACTCGGTTTGTATATTTCCGAACATCCGATGAACCAGTTCCGCGCCGCGCTCGAGCGTTACATCATGCCGCTTAATCGCATTGCCGGCTGCTCGCGCGATTCCAATATAACCGTTGCCGGCGTGGTGACCTCGATCAAGAAGATTATTACCCGCTCAAACGATTCTATGCTCTTCGTTAAGATTGAGGATCAGGCCTCAAGCGTCGAAGCGCTGGTCTTTCCCAGCTTGCTCAAAGTTTCGGCAGACGTTTGGCAGGATGGCAAGATAATCTTGTGCCAAGGCAAGCTGTCTGACAAAGATTCGGAAATCAAGCTCTTGGCTAACAAAGCAGTTTTGTTACAGCAGGATGATATAGCGGCTACCATTAAAAAGTTTAATGATACCGCGGAAGTAGGCGGACGCAATGGGCGTTCATGGCCTAGTAAAAAGCCATCAGGTACTAATGTAAATGCTGCTGCTCCCCAGCCGCAACCAGCGAAAGATTCGAGTTTAAAGCTCATTATCGGTAAATCGTGCGATCAAGCCATAATGGGCAGTCTTTTAGCCTTGCTTTCGAGTAAACCGGGAAGCGACAAGGTGTTCTTGAAAATTTTCGGGCCGGACGGGGCACCGAAAATCATCGAATCAAGTCTGAAAGTGGAGAACACTAGTGAGTTGATTCAGGGTATTAAGCAAGTTTGTGGAGAACAGGTGACAGTGGCCTAAAATTATTTCACAAAAAATCAAAAAAATGGTATAGTGTCATTAACCTAATTCTTAGCTATACCATTACTGTATGGCAGTGAAAAAAACTGAAGAAAAAATACCGCGTCCTAAAACAATACGAAAGAAAATAGCGGTTAAAAAAATCAAACCACAGGCCAAAGAGCCTGTTGCTTCAATTGAAGAGATTACGCAACCGGAAGAGATTGTGGTTGCGGCTAAAAAAGCCAAGGAGGTAACCAAAGTGGTCGTTGAGAAGCCTGATGAAGTTGAAGAGGCGGGTCCAAAGGAGGAATCCGGGTCTTCATTTCAGTCACGCCTAGCTGCCAAATTGGCCGCTACTGACAACCCGACCATCATCAAAGCGCACGAACCGGGTGTCACATCGGAAATTGCTCCAGCAACTTTAGCTGAAAAGCAAAGTGTGATCCGTAACTATTTAAGTGGAGTAGTACATCATCAGGATAAGGCAATTCAGCCGGAAGTTCCTGCTCCGGCAACAATCAATCTGGAAAAAAAGATTTTTACGCCAGTTTCTCAGGTTGACAGCGTCAATGCCGTGCCACCAATGCTTAAGCAAAGCACCGGAGCGGGCGGGCGCTCGTTAGGTCTTTACCGCAAGATTTTGATCAGCTTTGCTTTGCCAACCTTGGTACTTGTTCTTATTCTGGCATATTTTTCCTGCGTAAAGCTTTATGTTACCATAACGCCGAAGCAGGAGAAGGTCGCGAGCAATCTGGTTGCAGATATATATAACGAAGGTAGCGAGGCCAAACCGAGCGGTGCTGCCGGGTTAGTGCGTCAAGTCGCGGTGACGGAAAGTAAATCAGCTTCTTCCTCCGGCAGAAATGTAACTGGTGCTCAGCTAGTTGGTCGTGCCAAGATAATCAACAATTACAACAAATCACAATCTTTGGTTGCTAAGACCAGGTTGTTATCCGCCTCCGGAAAGCTTTATCGCTTGAAAGAGAGCGTCGACGTAGCTGCTGGGTCGTCAGTCGAAGTTGATATCTATGCCGACGAACTGAAGAAGGAAAATGAAGTTGAAGCCACGAAGTTCACCATACCAGGACTTTGGGCTGGATTGCAGGATAAGATATATGCCGAGTCGAGCGAACCGATACAGTATGCCGAGGATGGCGCCCCTGTAGTCGCTCAAGAAGATATCGACAAGGTGGCCGAAGAGTTAAAAACCACTTTAGCAGAACAAGCCAAGAACGAGCTCACGCCAGAAGAGAAGAATAAATACAATCAATTCCTCTATAAGCTTGACGAGACATCGGTCATCAGCGAAGCAGATGCCAAACCGGGCGACGAGAGGGCTAGCGTCAACGTAACGGTCAAGGGAGTCGTTTCCGTGATCGCTTTCAGTGATGACAAAATCAAACAGCTGGCCAAGGACAAATTGAACACTTACTTGGGTG
>JAAXVE010000142.1 GCA_013335665.1 Candidatus Falkowiibacteriota bacterium | reverse complement strand
GCCAGTCGCCCAAGGTAAGCCGTAGAGTAATTGATTTTGGTAAGCGACAGGCAGCAAGCTCAAAGCCAGAAACGACAGCCACACCAATAGTTTAATTATCCCAGTGCGCCTGATGTTGAATAGCCATAGTCCGAATATAGCTGGGGCGAGCCACAGTAATTCCGAAGTTCTAGTTACCGCCGCCCAGCCAAACATCAAACCGGAAAGCGCCGGATAGACAAAGCGGTGGAGATAAGTCTGCTTGTAGCGATGATTCATCAAGGTTCCATAATAAAATCCGCCAAGCGCCATGGCAATGAAAAGAATATTATGGAACATGCTTCTGCTGGAGAAATAAAAATATGGAGGCAGTGTTGAGGCTAAAGCTGTAGCTATCAAGGCGATACGGCGGTCAAAAAGTTCTTTAACTAAGCCGTAAAAAAAGATCAGGCCCAAGGCTCCGAAAAACGGAGTCAGGTAAGGAATAATGCCGATGCAGAAGATCTTAGCCAGCTGGCCATAGAGCAAGGTAATACCAAGAAAGCTCATTGGTTTGAGCGTTTGATTATCAACTAAGAAGCTGCGCGGATGGACGATGTTGTCGGCCAATAGATTTAGTGGTTCTTCCAATTCCAGACTGTTATGCAAAGCAAAATTTTTGGCAAAGAAATAATTGGCTGTCTCATCTGGCGAGAGCCACTTTACGAACTTTTGATCCTGGGTAGCGTAATTAAAAAGGCTGGCAGCCACAAAAAAAACCAAGGCTAGCCACATTACTGCTAAACCTTGTTTTTTCGAACTCAAATTAAAGAAATCCTTGGCTGCTTGCCTGATATCCATATATTCCTTTACAATAACCTTAGCTATGAAAAAACCTTTTTCCAACATCTTTGGGCATATCAATGCCTACAGCCTCGCCTTGACTATTCTGGGGGCTCTAGCGACATTCTCTGGCCTAATTTACCGCCTTTATAAGCTTAATACGACAGGGATCGCGATGACCCTGGCTTTTTTAGCTATTTTCTTCATCATTTTAGGCTATTTTGGCCAAAAATTCAAACCCACCCTCGAACCGACTTTAACCAGCCAAAAAGCGGGGGCAAAACCGATATTCTTTATTTCCTGCCTTTATATTCTGCTGGTAGCCTTCTCTTTGTTTTTCATGTGGCGCCACGGCACTGACCGCTCGATAATTTCACCCTGGGAAGTGGTGCCGCTCTCTCAAGTCATGCTTTACGGCCTTGCTTCTCTACTCTTACTCATCATTTTAAGCAAGGGCAGCCGCTACCCCAAGACTTTGATTGGTTTTCATTATTTCTATTCTTTCTCTTTGCTTGCGCTGGTTTATCGGCTCGGTTACGGTTACGACTTTTTCATTCACCAGGCCACGCTCGAATTGATCAACAAGACAGGTGTGGTCCTACCAAAAACAAACTACTACCTTGGCCATTACGGACTTATCATTGTCTTGCACAAACTCTTTGGAATCCCATTAGCACTCTTGAATCGCTGGCTTGTTCCACTTCTTGCAAGTTTGCTTCTGCCCTCCTGCTTTTATTTATGGCAGAAAAATTTAAAGCTGGAAGGCAACCCGCACTCTGTATCTCTTTTGTTACTGCTTCTAACTTTTAGCTTCCTTACTTTTTCTACGCCGCAGAATCTTGCTTATCTTTTCTTAATCCTCACCTTGGGCGCATTAAGCCGAGGCTTGGCAAAAGACTTGGTGCCTGCCTCCCTCCTGGCGGCAGCAGCTTTGATTACCCAGCCGATCGCCGGCTTGGCCGCGGTGCTAGCGGTGGTTTGGCAATTTTTCCGCTTGCGTGATTTGAAACAGCCTCGTCTCTGGAAAACCGTGCTCTTTCTGTTTGCCTGTCTTGCCCTGCCCTTAGCTTTCAGCCGCCTTTCAGTTATTCACCTGCAAAGCCTGCAGCTTGGCAGGCCAGAATGGCTGCCGCAAAGCTTTCTCAGCCTGCCTAACGCTGAGCTTGTCGGCTGGAATTTCCTGTACTTCTTCGGGCAGAATCTTTATTGGATGATCGCCGCCTTGCTTATTACTGGTTTATACATCAGCATCAAACGCGTGCTTATCAAAAATATTGAAGCCAATCTTGCCCTTGGCAGCGCCTTCTTGCTCGGGCACGCCCTGACCAAATTACTGCCATTCGATTTCCTGATCGGCTACGAACGTGACGATTACGCCGACCGACTACTCGTGGTCGCCTTCATTCTTCTCTTACCACTTTTATTAATAACCTTTAACGCCCTACTTAACAACATTGCAAAAAAGAAGATTTTGATACGGGCTATCTGGTTTGTCTTTCTCTCTGCCTGGCTCGGTGCAGCATTTTACTTGAGCTATCCCCGCTTCGACCGTTACTACAACTCCCGCGGCTATTCGGTCGGACACAATGACATTGAAGCCGTCAGATGGATTGACCACGATGCCCACAATAGTTATGCCGTCTTGGCTAATCAGCAAGTGAGCGCGGCCGCCTTGCATGAATTCGGTTTTGCCCACTACTATAACAACCTGTTTTATTACCCTGTGCCGACCGCCAGCCCACTTTATCAGAAATATCTCGACATGGTCTACAAAACACCTTCGCGAGAGACCGCCGAAGCTGCTGCAACCCTGACCGGGGTCGACACGATCTATTTTGCCTTGAATAAATATTGGTACGCTTACGCCAAAATACTAGCCGAAGCCAAACTCTCGGCCGACTCGTTCCAAACCTTTGACAACGGCGAAATCATTGTCTTTAAATACGTAATCAAAAAGTAGCTCGAACACACCCATAAACAACATGACCCTTTCATCGAAGGGTCATTTTGTTT
>JAAXVE010000141.1 GCA_013335665.1 Candidatus Falkowiibacteriota bacterium | reverse complement strand
CACCTAAATATTTCTTAAAGGTGATTCCTGAAACAGTAAAAAGAATTGCTGTTCTGGATCGTACCAAAGAGCCGGGAGCAAATGGAGAAGCATTATTACTTGATGTAAAATATATAGTACATTTATTATTTTTAATGTATAATAAAAATTAAATAATAATTTAATTGATGTCGTAAAAAATCTACATTTATCATTTTCAAGGTCTTCAAATCCTATGTGCTCGTAAATAAGCTTGCTTTGTTACAAAAGCATACTTATGTGTATAACTTTTATACAATTATTTTGTTTAATATTAAATTAATTTGTATTTATTTTATTTTTCTGTAATAATTTATCTACATATTATTCACAACCCTTTTTTAGTATCTGCAGACCTTTGATTCAGTTTTGTAGTATTTATGTAGAAAATTTTCTACATAAATACTGGTATTTTTGCCTTATTTTACAAGTTTGATAAAATATTTTATAATTTTTGTAGATATTTTTCTACAAAATTAATACGGCTAATGCTGCAACCGCAACAGCTAGCAAAATTCGGACTCAATGAAAAAGAAGCAAGAGTTTATCTTGCTTCATTAAGGTTGGGCCCGTCGAGCGTGCAGGTTTTAGCCCTAGAAGCTTCGATCCATCGTGTCAGCACTTACGACATAGTCAGATATCTTGAGCAAAAAGGCTTTATCCGAACTGAATTCAGAGGCAAAAAAAGATACTTCATAGCCGCGGAGCCAGAAGAGATACTCGATCAGATTAGACGGCGGCAGGATGAATTCGCTGCGCTGGCCCCAGAGTTAAAAGCTATAAAGATAAAATTGGACAAACCAAATTGTTCATATTATGAAGGAGAGGGAGATGTCTGGGAAATATTTTACGACTTATTACTAAAGAAAGAAGAACTGCTAATACTCGGAGACTTGCACCAGGCGTCCAGATATAAGACCCGTGAGTTCAATTCCCTTCTCGATGCGCGATTAGTTACTGGCTATAAGATAAGAAACATAGTAGACAAGCCGCCAGGAGAAACAGATTGGCTGGCCATGAAACACCAAGGAGTTATCGAGATGAAAATGGTTGAAAACGGAGGTCATCTGCAGGGACTGACAATCATAACAAACCAGTCGGTACTAAAAATATCATTTGAAGACAGTACAGCCACCCTACTTTACGATAGTGACAATGCCAACAATCAACAGATGATCTTCAATACTCTCTGGAACTGTCTGCCCCGCTCTCCTGGAAGCCGCGACAAGCCGGCGAAAAGACTTGAAAACAGAGGCAAAAATGCCTGAATCTTTGAAAATTTAATATTAAGCTCGATTTGCCTCTCGTGCGCTGGGATCTAATCATTTCAGCCCGGCGGGAGACAATGGTCGAAATCAAGCTGATGTTAAAATGGAAATATTTTAATTAACCAAATTGTTTTCGTTACCCATAAGGAAAACATAAATCCCTATGCTTAAAACAAAAAAAACAATCTCCATTTTAGCTATAATCACGTTGGTGTCATTGAATGGATTTATTCGATACGCTGAAGCCGGTTCACTCGCCTCAGTCAAAGATCGGATAGATACTTCTGTGCCAAGTGCAACTGCAACGCACGAAACTTCATTCGTTACACACACTCCTTTGGCGGAGGGCGATTACTTCGAAGTCGTATTAGCCGATGAATTCGGAAATGTGGCTTTAGGTGACATTAACTGCCCGACAAGCACAACAGCCTCGACAACTGGCAACAAAATTGCCCGCTGTACAGCTGATGCAGCAATCGCCACAGGTACCATCGAGATTTCAATAGCGAATATCACCAACCCGGGAGTTACTGGAAGCTACAAAGTCAGCATCGCCAGCTACACCTCCGGAAATACGATTATCGAAAATGGGGACACGTTGGTTGCGATCGTCGACACGGTGTCAGTTTCTTCAAACGTTTCTGCCGTTCTGACCTTCGAGATTAGCCCTCTGGCGACCAGCACCGACGTTAATGGAGCAATCACGACTTTGGAACCGGCCACGACATCGATCGCCTACGGCACGCTAGAAGCCAGCACTACCTACATCGCAGGACAATCTTTGAAGGTTACCACCAATGCCAATGACGGCTTCATGGTAACCGTCGAACAGAACCAGAACCTAACCAGCGGATCCGGAGCCGATATCGACTCGTTTGTCGATGGCACATCGACCGCGCCGCAAGACTGGCAAGCGCCAGCAGGCCTGATCGATGATGAGTACACTTACGGGCATTTCGGTTTCACATCAAATGATGACGTCCTGTCATCTGGCGACACTTTCGGCGATAACCAGTGGCAAGGATTTGACAACACCACTCCGGTGGAAGTCATGTACAATGACGGTCCTGCCGACAGCCTGACGCCAGGCAAAGGCGAAGCCAAAGTTGCTTACCGCGTCGAAATCTCGCCGCTGCAAGAAACCGGCGACTACACCAACGTCCTTACCTACGTAGTTATTCCTACGTACTAGCTTAGAGACTTCCTCTCTTTCTCTAAGTCAAAATCATAAGCGGACTTCCTCTCTTTCCGTTTATCAATAAAGATAGTTGGTAATAAAAACACCCGCACTTGGTGGGTGTTTTTATTTTTTGTAATAAGGGTGGCGCTTCAGCTTTTCAATATTCGAACCACTCCATTGTCCGCATCAACTTCCACTAAATCGCCATCCTGCAACACGCTGGTCGCGATCTTAGTACCGATAATGCAAGGTTTCTTCAGTTCACGCGCCAAAATGGCCGCATGACAGGTCACCCCGCCCTCATCTGTTACAAAAGCTGCCGCTTTTTTCATTGCCTGAGCAAAATCAG
>JAAXVE010000140.1 GCA_013335665.1 Candidatus Falkowiibacteriota bacterium | reverse complement strand
TAGCATTAGCATCTTTAAAACAGAAAATATAATCTTGCATCTCCCAATGCTTGATATTCGTAATGAATAATATAAGCATTCAAGTGAGCCAAGCAGCTAGTTCGGGTGTGATAAGTTTTTAAAAAACCCCGACCAGCGTGTGCTGTTCGGGGTGTGTTAATTCATTGCCGGTTTGCAATCTTTATTCGATTAAACCGGCTTCCTTGAGAGCTTTGCACTCCTTGCAGTGTGTCGGTGCCGCGCAGATATGAAGTTCGCCCAGAACCATTTCTTCGCCGCAACTCTCGCAGTAGTAGTACATGGGTGAACCGGCGGGAAGCATCATGTTGTTAATGCGCTTCTTGCCTTTATTTTGCTCCTGCCTCAGCCTGAGTTGCTCAAGAGCGAGTTCCTTTTCCTGTGATGTTGTAAGTGCCACAAGTCACCTCCTGGGGTTAATTGCCACAATTATAGTGACTTTTAAAATTACCACAGGTTTGTGACCGTGTCAAACCTGGTAAAATAAGGCATGAAAAATTAAAAGAGTGTAATATATTATTATGAATATAAAACAATTTATTTCCACGAAAGCTTTTATTGTTCATCAGAATAAGGTGCTGATCTTGCGAGAAGCGGATGAATACGAAGACGGTTATAATGCTGGAACCTATGAGATACCTGGTGGACGTGTTGAGCCAGGCGAATTTTTTAATGATGGTTTATTGCGCGAAATAAAGGAAGAGGTCGGATTGACGTCCATAACCGTGGGCAAGCCTTTCTTTATCGGGGAGTATCGTCCTATCGTTAGGGATGAGCAATGGCAGGTTGTCGCGATATATTTTGAGTGTTCAACTGACAATAATGAAATAGTTCTCAGCAAAGATCATGATGGGTATGAATGGATAGATCCAAAAACTTACGAAGATTACCCGTTAAAGTCGGTGTCAAAAAAGGCTTTTGCGGAATTTATAAAAAACTTTAAGCACAAATAAGCTCAGGTTAATAATTTACAAGAAGTGTTTATGAGGATTGAATCAAAGATGTCATTAGGAGTGCAAAGGCCCCCTGAAGATGTAACGAAAAATGAAGGAGTGATGGAAAAGGCAAAAGAAAAGATTGCATCTTTTGTTGAATTTAAACAATTGAAGTTGCGAGAGTATTTTGGAAAAATTGACGAAGGTCAGCTTCAATCTTTATTGGAACTGGAGTTGGAACAGGTAAAAAAGGATATCCCTGTAATTCCTGGCGTTTTTGATCCTAAGAAAGCCCTGGAGAATTTAAGAACTTTGCCACGAGATCAAAAGCAAAAAGCGCTTGCCGACTTTAAGAGCAAGTTAGTGCGTCAAAGGCAGGCTTTGGCGGTTTGCCGTAATTTTTTAAAAAGAAAAATAGAGATAAATAACGATGTAGACCGAAGTGATTTAATTGATTGGATTGATAAATTTTCAAAAGAATACGGTTTTACCCCCGAACAAATAGATTTAGGGGGAAAAATAGTAGAAAAATACTATGATGTCAGGCAGGAAATTAAAAGGCTTAGAGCACAATATGAAAATGACTGGGAGTTGGCCCGGAAAATATTGGGTCAAGATTTGAAGCCCGGAATAGATATCAAGGTTGAAGTTGGTCCGATGTCTATCGATATATTTTGTGATGGCCCCATTGTGGAAAAATTCTCAAGCAAAGCCTACCCAACGATTTCTAATAAGACAGGCGGGTTTGCTAGCATCGCATTGTGCGGCGACAAGAGAATACCGTACACAGTCATTAGGACTGATATAAAAAACTTATCGATTAAAACGCACGAGCATCAACATGTTGAAAATATCCTTTTTATAAAAGGATTTGATGGCACTCCTGATATGACTTCTTTGGATTTGTGGAGAGAGTACAAAAACGAGGTCGATCCTAATTTAAGAAAAGAGCTCTTGGAAAGCTATTTGAAGTCAGAGAGAAATGATGCGTTAAAAAGGGTAAAAGATGAATTCATTGCTATGAAGAAAGAAGGAGCGCCTAATAATCGGTATGATATTTGGTTTAGGCAAGATAGTTCAAGTTATGATTACCTTTCTGATGTAAGGGAGAAAGGTAATGGTGTCTTATTCAAAAATTATTCTGAAAAAATATTAGTTGAGGAGTACAAAAAAATCATTGAAAGGGGTATGCAGGCATTTGACCAGCTTGTCAAAATAGGCAAATGCTCCACCGACGAAGCGATTGCCTTGCTGACGGATAAGCCGTTCACCCAATGGCCAAAAACCGTTAGAAGATTATTGGAAGAAATTTGATAAAAATATGGCAAAGAAAATAGTTATTGCAGGTAGCGCATCGCTACAAGAAAAGGCGCTGTATTGGAAAAAGTTTTGGGAGGATCAAGGCGGTTGCGTTACGGCGTATCCGTCGGTAATTAGTGAGGAAAGATTTTTAGAAGAATATCCTCAAGTGCATGCGGATTTTTTTAGAAGCATTACGGAAGCGGACATGCTTTTTGTTATGAATGAGGATAAGAACGGAATTGCCGGTTATCTCGGGGCAGAGTCTTTTGCCGAAATGTGCTTCGGGGTAGCTCAGAATCTCATTCACGGCAAAAGCATCGAAATTATACTTTTGCAGATGCCGGATGAACGCGTCCAGTCGTATCAGGAAATAGTCTTGTGGCTGAAGCTTGGCTGGATAAGCTTGTACGAAAAGGACAGGGCTTGAAATACTCATCTAAATGGATGGGCTGAACTTTCTGGCTGACGCAAGCAGCTTGCAGCTGATTGGTTCTTGATATTTGCGTAACGTGATGCAGCGTAAAAAAGTATAGTGTGTTTTACACGAAATTGAATTTTATGCTATAATATTAGTG
>JAAXVE010000139.1 GCA_013335665.1 Candidatus Falkowiibacteriota bacterium | reverse complement strand
AGGTCGCGTTGTCGAGGTTGGTATCAATCACGTCGTTGACGTTTATAACGACTATGTCAAATGGGAGATATCTGAAGACGGTTGGGATCTTGCTGGCGCCTTTGGGATTATTGAAAATTGGCTGTATAGCTTCCAAACCCCGGCCTTGATCAGTTATTTACTCGAATTCATCGGTGTTAAGGTCTTGAAGGGTTATGAACCAAAGTTTAGCAAGGCATTTTTCCGCCTGCTCTTACTTGATACTCTGCATATGCTTTTGGAAGAGGGCGGTATAGGATGTGAATTCATAGTGACCCCTGATGAACTGTTAGATAGTGATTTTACCAGTAAATTCTGGAATTATATCAGATTCTACGATCCCAGGGAGCGAGAAATCGCATCCAAGACTGAAAATGTCAATGACTGGCTTACAAACATCATTTTAAAGGATCGGGAAATGAATCAAATTTTTTCTGGAAAGTAGGCCTGACGGTATTATTCGCACAAATCAAAAACACCCCCTTGGAAACAGGGGGGCTTTTTTTATTCGTTAATTTACTCCTGCGTTTTATTTGTTTTTTAAAACCATGTGCTATAATGAAAAAAAGTTAAATTTATGGAAAAACAAGAAATCAAGCCAGTTGAAGCAGCTCCTTTGCCAAGCGTTTCTAATGACGAGCTGAAGCATCTTTTAGAGGAGAATCAGGCTCTTCTCAGGGACGTTCATGAAATGACTCGTAAAATCAAGGGGTATATTACCTTTCAAAAGGTGTTGAGCTTCATTTATTTCATAATTATCGTTGTACCGCTGGTTATTGGCGCGATTTATTTGCCACCTATTTTAAAACCGATATTAGAGCAGTATAAGAATTTACTGGGTTCGTCTGATGGACAAGGTTTAGACGTGGCCAATGTCATAAAGGCACTTCCTAAATAGTACTCATTCAAGCAAGTTAAGTATATGACTGAATTCGAACAAAGAATTTTAGATGTTTTGAAAATGGTGCCGAAGGGCAAGGTGACGACCTATGCTGAATTGGCCAGAGGCGCAGGATATCCCAATGCTGCGCGTGCGGTCGGCAATGCCTTGAACAAGAACCCCCAACCTGTCATAGTGCCATGCCACAGGGTAGTCCTTTCAAGTGGTAAATTGGGCGGTTATGCTTTTGGGGTTGATAAAAAAATGCAAGTTTTAGCTGCTGAAGGCGTAATAGTTAAAAAGGGGCGGATCGATAATTTTAAAGAAATCTTTTATAAGTTTAAATAAGATAATATTTTTTTAATTTGCGTATGAGCGAATCAAAAAAAATTATAGTAGTTTCCGTGGTCCTGTCCGTAATCTTAAGCTCGGCTGCTGGCGGCGCTTTCGGCTATTATGCCGGCCGTTATCAGACAGACAAGATTTCTGGCAATGTCACCACTCAGGACATCAAGTCTTTCAACGAGGAATCGTCCGTCATCTCAACGGTTGAAAAAGCCTCGCCAGCCGTGGTCAGCATTATTATTACTAAGAATTTGCCCAAATACAATCAGAATTTCGACAGCCCTTTCGGCTCTGATTTCTTTCGACAATTCTTTGGCGATAGCTTTAGCGCACCGGATTTAAGCGTCCCGCAGAATAACCAGAACAGTACGGAAAAGACCGAGGTCGGCGGCGGTTCAGGTTTTATCGTCTCGTCTGATGGTTATGTTGTCACCAATAAGCATGTCGTTGCCGATACGGAGGCGGAGTATACGGTTCTTATGAATAATGAAAAGAAATATCAGGCAAAAGTCCTGGCGCGCGATCAGGTCAACGACTTGGCAGTCTTGAAAATCGATGCCAAGGATCTGCCGACTCTGAATTTTGGAGATTCTTCCAAGCTCAAAGTCGGACAAAGCGTCATCGCCATCGGCAACGCCTTGGCCGAATTTCGTAATACAGTCTCCACTGGCGTCATTTCTGGCCTGTCGCGTTCGATTGTCGCTGGTGGCGGTATTTCCGGCAACGAGCAGCTAAGTGGAGTCATCCAGACCGACGCCTCGATAAATCCAGGCAATTCCGGAGGGCCACTCCTTGATTTGTCCGGACAGGTAATCGGTATCAACACGGCAGTAGCTCAGGGTGCTCAGGGAATCGGTTTTGCCATACCTATCAACGAAGTAAAGAACGCGATTGAAAGCGTTAAAAAAGTCGGCAAGATAGTTAGGCCGTGGCTTGGCATCCGCTATCAGCCAATAACGAAAGACTATGCAGACAAGAGCAAGTTGCCGGTTGACTATGGCGCCTTGATCCTGCGCGGCCAGCAGGCAACCGATTTGGCAGTCATACCCGGCTCTCCGGCTGACAAGGCAGGACTTCAGGAGAATGATATCATCCTTGAACTTAATGGCCAGAAAATTGATGGTTCAAACCAGTTGTCGAGCTTGATCACTAAGCTCAAAGTCGGCGATGAAGTGACGTTGAAGGTTATGCATCGCGGCCAGACCAAGGATGTCAAAGTGAAGTTAGAAGAAATGAAATAAAATATAGGTTATAAAATAGGAACTGGACATGGTCCAGTTCCTATTTTTCTTTTTGCCTTGTTTTGACAGTTTTCTACCAGGAGATCAATCAAACGGTTAACCTTAACCATATCCAGGTTCTGCTGTAGTTCTCGTGTGTTGGGTTGGCTGACAGTTGGTTTCAATCTCTCAAAATTTTCCATGATTTCGTTTCAATTCGTTTTTTGTTTTTTGTTTTTTTGATTTCAAAAACGTTTTATTGACCAACTGAAAATTACAATCAAAAAAAGATAGAAATACACACATGATGACATTCAGGGGGGGAAAAAAAGAAAATGAAAAAAAAAAATTCGAGCCTGCCAGGGGTCGAACCTGGAATCTTCTG
>JAAXVE010000036.1 GCA_013335665.1 Candidatus Falkowiibacteriota bacterium | reverse complement strand
TGTAGCGGCGGCTTGTTCGATTCGACACAAGGCAGTACTGAGGTTGCGATAGCAATGAAGCACTGGTTACGGTACGTACAACCCGATTTGACAGTCGAAGTCGAAAAGGAGTCATTGACTACTATTGATAATATCCTCAAGATCCAGCCCCTTATCCAAGGGGAGAAGATCGTTGTTGTTTCATCCGGTTATCACAGCTTGAGAACCAAGCTTGCTTGGAAACTGATTGGTAGGACTAAGATTGACTTTGTTCCGGCAGCAGGGGGAGTGACAATGCAAAAACTCATTATCGAAGCAATCGGCTGCCTCGTGGTTTTGTGTTGGTGTCTCGGATTCGAATGGCCGGAAAGATATTTTCGCAAAAAAGCGAGAAACTGCAGTAGGGTCAAGTGATGTTCATCTGAAAAAAGAGTGAGGTGATATTTATGCATTTATTGGTGTATTTTTCCGATGGTGGATTGCCGCTCAGAGTCGGTCTGGAAATCTCATACGATTACCAGGCGAAGCAGTGGATCGAAGACACTCTCAGGACAACATGTGCCACGGCATTCAAGTGGGAGCTTTGCGATGATGAAGGCACGCGCTGCGTCTGGGAAAGAGAACCGGGCAGCACGGTTATGCCAACCCTTAGCGAGTGGACAGAACGCTACACTGGTACGAAATAAACCCCTCAACCGCAACCATGAAATAAAATACCGCCCAAGCAGACGCAAAGGCGGTTTTTTTTGTTGATAATAAATGTTTATTTAGCCATTTGCCATAATGCGTTGAAGAATTGTTTGTAACTGTCGGCTATTTGTTGGTTTTTCATGACGAAAGCGGTTACTGGCTCGCCGAAAAGATTCAGGCCGATGCAGTTTGACCAGATGTTGGTGTTGACTAGGCCAGTAAACATGCCGGGCAGAAGTTTGTACTCGAAGAGTCGCCGGTCAGACTTGCTTTTGCTTAGGGTTTCCCGTTGAGCTTCGCTGCCAAGGTATTTGATTTTGATATTTTTTTTGCTTCTTATCTTCTCATAGCGAATCAGTTCGTGGCCCATGACCTGGTAGAAGTTGTCGCCCTCGCCGCCTATCACTAACAGCTCCGAGTGTTCGGAGGCGAGATCGAGCAGCTCGAATTCGTGGGCAATGAACGACTCTTCGCCTTGAAAAATTTCGAATTGCTGTGCTGGCGGCAGGACGATCATGCTTTGCAACTGGGTGACGACGTTGTCGGCCAAGCGTTTTTGCTGGTCAATCAGGCTAGCCAAGCGATTCGGGCTTTTGGCAGAGAATTTCTTGCGTCCGCGCTTGATGACGTGCTGCGCCAAGCCTTTGGATTCGAGTGAATCTAACGCTTGATAGACATATTGGCCATGCAGCGCGGTGTGGCTGATGATTTTTGAGCTGCCCACCTCGCCCAACGAGAGTAGAGCCAGATACACCGCTGCCTCTTTATCAGTCAGGCCGAGCTTGCCGAGGCTAGTTATCACATCTTTCTTAATATTTTCATCAAACATATTTGATAATTTATCACATTTAATATTATACACAGTAATATTTTATCATACTTTTTATCATCAAATAATATTGACATTATCTCTTTTTCGTGTAATAATATATGATCAAACTCGCATTTTTGGGCGGGTATTTCTAAAAAATATATGGAATACACAAAAAGATTTAGCGAATTGAATAAGCACAGCAATCTTGAGGCCGGGGGTAAGGGCGCTTCCTTGGGAGAAATGATCAATGCTGGCATCCCTGTACCGGACGGCTTCGTGGTAATCACAGCGAGCTTTGATCACTTCCTTGCTGCCAATGAGCTGGACAAAATAATCGCGGACATTCTGCATAAAGTTGATATTGGTAACAATAAAACAGTCGAAAACGCTTCGACCAAGATTCGTGAGTTAATTATGTCAGGCAATATCCCGACACTAGTCAAACAGGAAATTGTGCAGCAATTCTCAGCCCTTGATGCCAAGTTCGTGGCTGTGCGGTCTTCAGCCACAGCTGAGGATGGTGCTCAAGCCGCTTGGGCGGGGCAGCTTGAGAGTTATCTTAATACCAATACCGAAACTTTACTCGAGAATGTTAAAAAATGCTGGGCTTCACTTTTCACTCCTCGCGCTATTTTCTACCGTATTGAACAAGGATTTAAGGAAAAGAACGTGTCCGTGGCGGTGGTGGTGCAGAAGATGGTCGATAGCGAGTGTGCGGGCATCGCTTTCAGTCTTCATCCGGTCTTGAATGACTATCGTCAGATCGTCATCGATGCCGGTTACGGCTTGGGCGAGTCGATCGTCGGTGGACAGGTCACGCCGAACAGCTATGCAGTCGACAAGCCCACCTTGTGCATCTTGGACAAAGTTCATTCCTTACAAGAGCGTAAGCTGGTTCGTAATGCCAAGGGCGGAAATGTCTGGAAGGAGACTAGTCAGAAAGAAAGAAATCGCTATGTTTTGAGTGACGATGATATTAAAAGATTGGCGCTGATTATTTTGAAGATCGAAAAGCACTACGGCTTTGCCTGCGATATCGAGTGGGCGTATGAGGGCGGTCAATTTTACATTGTGCAGAGCCGGCCAGTAACCACGGCGAGCAATATCAAGGCAAATAAACTTGAAGAAGAAAATTGGTATTACTGGGGCTGTTGGAAAAACACCGCATTGTGGGCGGCGCCGTGGTACCAGATGACAAGCACGAACGTAGTGCGCGAACTAGGTTTGGAAAATGTCATTTCCGGGCGAAGCATTTTCACAGAAGGTCATTATTTCACCTTGCAAACCGACTTCGATCTGGCTCGACCGGATATTATTCCAAGTATCGAGGGTAAGAGCGATTGGCTGGAAAGATATTTTACTCTTTGCGATCGGCATGCAGCTAAACTCTTAGGGCTGCTGCGCAAGAAAGATCTGCCAACTTTCCTTTTGGAGCTGTATGAAGTCTCAACCTTGTCTCTTTTGTCGCGTTACGTCGATGTTAATCTCGAACATTACGCCAAACGCTTGTGTGAAGAGCTGGGCTATTCATACCAAGACTTGGTATCGTCGATGACATTAAAAAAAGCCACTCCATCGAGCGGCTACCGCGAGGCGATTGCAAACGGTGTGGATAGTGAAATTATTTTGGAAGAGTTCAGTTGGCTTGGCGCGAGTTTTTATACTGGTCAGCCAACCTTAACTATAGAAAAAATAGAATCAGATAGGCGCGAGCATAAAAATGTTAATTTAAAACCAGTTAAAAAATCGAAGTTGAACAAGCGCTTGGAGCGCTGCGTTGAAATTGGTTCGGAAATTGCCTTCATCCGGACTAATTTGGCTGAGCTTTTCAGTATGGTTTCTTATGCGTATTTTCCAGATCTAAAGTTGTTAGCAGATGAGTATCAGATTTCGTTGACAGACATAATGAAAATGTTGCCTGAGGAAGTGGTTAAACTGTGCAAAACCAGCAAGCTGCCGCCAGATTTACCAAAAAGAAAAAGCCAGTTTGGCATTGTTGCAGATAGGGGAGGAATTAATCTGATTTATGATCAAGAACTGGCTATTCTGGCAGAAAAATTTTCATATTTGTACAAGCCCAGTGCGTCTCTCGACGAGTTCTCTGGCGTTAGCGCCTTTAACGGGATCGTCAAAGGCGTAGCCCGCATTGTTTTGGAGGCTAAAGACATTGGGTGCGTAGGCGAGGGTGAGATAATCGTAGCACCAGAGACGACACCGGATTATATTTTGGGCATGAAAAAGGCTAGTGCCTTTGTTACGAATCAGGGCGGCATTACTTCGCACGCCGCTATCGTAGCGCGGGAAATGCAGAAGCCTTGCGTTATTGCCACCAAAATTGCTACGGAAGCAATCAAAGATGGTGATCTGGTTGAAGTTAATGCCAATAAAGGCATCGTGAAAATATTGGAAAGGAAAAAAAATCTGATTAGACAGGGGCTAAGTTAATCCTCGATCGGGGTGAAGCGCAACATTTCTACGCCGTCCACAGTCACAGTGCCTAGGAACATATCTTTAGGACGGACCCAGTATGCGCAATCGCTGCTGTTTCCCACGGCTCGGTATATGACCAGCTCGTTCATGGTCTCGCTATGGCGCGCTACGCCGATAACTTCGTAAATCGTCCCTTTGAAATGCCTGTATTTGCCTAGTCTCATAAGATTTCTAGCTTTTATGCTTAAGGTTTCTTCTATCTGTATTGTACATGTAAATGAATAAAGCTCAAGCTCCCGGGCAGTTTCAAATAAAAACTTTACTCGCGAGGTTTGGTTTTATTTTCGCTAAGCTTTTTAATGCTCTGATAAGTGGTTTTTTAGTCTTAATGAAATTATTTTAATTTGGCGTAAAGTCGCAATTCTATATCGATTAGGTCATGGACCAGATGGTGGAGCAGTCCGGTAAATAGCTTGCCCGAGCCATAGGTTACTCCCCATTTAGTACGGTCAAGATTAAGATGTGCCTGACCACTAAGCTCATTATGCCCGACGATGCTGATGATCGCTGGGATGCTGATGCGGTGCGTTTTGTTCTTTAGTGTGAAGTCTCCCGTAAGCTTGTAGTTGTTTAATCCTGGTTTTGCTTTTACTGGGATAGCTTTGGTTAGTAGAAATGTTGCTTTTGGGTATTCTGAGACTGAAAAAAAATCTTCTGATTTTAAATGGTTTTCAAGCATGTTCTTATAAGTAGGATCAATCAGGTCAAGATCATTAATGGTATTCATGTCTATGGTGAATTGCCCGTCTTCGATTAACCCGTCCTTGATTACTATCCGGCCATCGCTAAAGTTAACTGTGCCCATGTGAGTGGTGGTGATATTGCGTCCGCGCCAATGACAAGTACTCTTGGCCGTATCTAAGACATAAGTTCCATCATTTGTTTTTTGCAGAACAAGCACAGGCTTGCCTTTAATGAGAGGGAAATTTTTGTTGCGCAATTCCGTAGTGCCAACTTCCAGTTGGTAGATTTTTTGGTAGCCTAGCTTTTGCAATCGAGTTGCCGCAACCGCTGCAGCCTGTGAGCCGGCGCCAAGGTCATGAACGACAATTATTTTTTTTAAGTCTGGCAGGACGGATTTGATCTGATTGGGGAAATCAATTTCGTAGATGCAGGCATTGAGTGATCCTTCGATGTGTGCTTCTTCATAGTATTCACGTGGCATCACATTCAGGATTGCGATGTCTGCCTTGCCTTTGACCCAGGCTTGAAAATTGTCAAAGCTTAGCTTTCTTGGTCTCATATGTTTATGTTAAGTGATTTATCTTAATTATTAGCCAATCTAATGAAGAAAAGATGAAGTGAAGAAGGTCGAACTTTGACCGCTGAGGGTACACGTTTCATCTCTTCTTAATCAATGCAAGCTAAAGTTAAAAAATAAATTTAATTAAATATATGAAAATAGGAATAATCGGTACCGGTATAGTGGGCCGATCCCATGCCGAAAAACTGATTTCCCTCAACCATAATGTAATGATAGGCACGCGGAACGTTGAAAGGACGCTTGCGGAAACGAAAACTGACTCGATGGGTAATGTGCCTTTTTCCGAATGGTTGAAGGATAATCCCACGGTGCAGTTAGGCACTTTTGATGAAGCTGCAAAATTTGGCGTAGTTGTCATCAATGCATTGCGAGGTGAAGTTGTCCTAGATGCCTTTGCCAACCTTAACAAACAAAATTTTGATAACAAGGTGCTGATTGATATTTCGAATGCGTTGGACTTTTCAAAAGGGATGCCGCCGACACTGCTTGTCAGAGATGGCAATTCAATCGGCGAGCAATTGCAAGGAATATTGCCAAAAGCGAAAGTTGTAAAAACCTTGAATACTATTACGGCACGACTGCAGATCAATCCTTTAGAACTTGCAAATGGAGATCACCACGTATTCATAAGCGGCAATGATACGGCAGGCAAGAAAACAGCAGAAACGATACTGAAAAGTTATGGTTGGAAATACATAATCGACTTGGGGGACATTACGACAGCGCGCGGTACGGAGATGATGATGCCGATGTGGTTGCGTCTATGGGGAGCGGTCGGTAAGCCGATGTTTAATTACAAGATTATCAAATAAGAAAAACCCCGTAATAACGCGGGGTTTTTCTTATTAAAGTTTTTAGGCTGATCTCAACTTTTTCTTTTGCCGTGCAGTAGAAGATTTATTGCGATTTCCATGGAGCCGGCTTGGATTATTTCACCATCGTTTACAAAGAATATCTCGTCCGCGTTTTTGATGGTATTAAGGCGGTGCGCGATTATGACTTTGGTAGTCTGGGCCGGGAGGTTGTTTAGGATATGTTCCAGCAGCTGTTCGGTAACGGTATCTATATTAGCTGTCGCCTCGTCTAAAATTAGAATTTCCGGCTTGCGTAGGACGATGCGCATGAAAGCGATCAGCTGTTTTTGTCCGATGCTTAGGCCGCCACCATTATTATTAACTTTTGTATCCAAGCCACTGTCAAAGCGTTCAAGTAATAATTCTAAGCCTGATTCTTTTATAATTTTTTCCAGCTGGCTATTATTACAGTCTTGATACGGCTCGTTTCCGTATAAGAGATTATCGCGGACGGTGCCAGTGAACAGGAATGGGTCTTGAAGAATGAAACCTATTTTTTTTACACGTTCATCAGGCGAATATGTGCGTATGTTTTTTCCGTCGAGTAATACTTCGCCTTTGGTAGCATCGTATAGGCGAGCCATCAACGATGCGGTGGTTGTCTTGCCGCCACCGGTCGGACCGACTAGGGCATAGGTTTTGCCTTTATCTAGCTTGAAGTTGATATTATGCAGAATGTCCTTGCCCTCGGTGTACTGAAAAAAGACGTTTTTAAATTCCAGCAATGCGCCGCTTGGCTCACGGCTGCCCTCATCCTCAATCATTGCTAAGTCTGACTGGAGCGATAGGATGCTATTGATGCGGTCCCAGCCGGCCAGAGCCGTCTGAAAGCTGGACCATATTTGTGCTAACTGGCGAAGTGGGTCGTATAGGCGGCTGACGTATGAGATAAAACTGATCAAAAGGCCTAAGCTGAAATTGCCGACAGAGATAAGGTAAAGTCCATAACCGATAATGATCAGTTGCGCCGCATTGGAAGCTAGTCCGTAGGTTGGCGTAAGCGTGTTATTGGCAATTCCTGCGCTTATCGCACTCTTGTAGTTTTCAGAGTTTGCTATCGAGAACCTCTTTCTGAAATAGTCGCGGCGGTTGAACGCGATGATGATTTTGAAGTTATCGATGCTTTCTGAAATTTCAGCGCTCAATGATCCGGTTTTTTTCAAAGACAGGGCATTGGTCTTCTTAATCCAAGGCGAAAGCGCCCTGGTAAAGAAGAGCAATAAAAGGGCGGGGACGAGTGCTGCCAAGCCGAGGCGCCAATTGATCACAATTATGAATATGGCTGCACCGATTATCGATATGATGTTAGCAACGAATTGAACCAAGCCTTGTGATAGGAACTGGTTGAGCTTGTCAGTATCGTTATTGATTCGCGAAATTAAGTCGCCAGCCTTATTTTGATTGAAGAAGGCGATCGGTAAGGATTGGATCTTGTTGAAAAGCCGGTTGCGCAAATCGAAGAGGACGTTCTGTCCGACCGTGCCCATTAGTATTGTCTGAAAGTAGCTGGCGATGAGCGCAAGAATGTAGATTAAGAGCAAAATGGCGCCGAAGACCAATACCCCATGAAACTGCTTGGTCACTATGTAGTGATCAACGGCGTAGCCGACAAGCA
>JAAXVE010000138.1 GCA_013335665.1 Candidatus Falkowiibacteriota bacterium | reverse complement strand
AATCATGCGACATGGAGGTCGACTCGTCTTCGGCCAGTATGCTCCAGGTGTTCGTGGTGCCGGTCATGTCGAGGTCGCGCGAATTGGCGCAGGTGTTGGCCGAGTTGGTACCCATGGAAATCTCGCAAGCAGAAACGTCGGAATTCACCGTGCCGATCATGGCGTAAAGCTGGTCCAGCTTGATCTGGTTAGTAGCGTTCGCAGCAAGGGCGCGCCAGCCGATCCACATCTCGTTCGTGCTTGAACTAATATAGTCGTCTACGTCGATATTGCTTTTAGACCAGGCGTTGGTAGCATCAGTGGCCGAACAGGCTATGTTGGCCGTGGTCAGGTCTTCCCAAGAGCCGGAGGTGAAGTTGTATATCTTCGGCCGATGCGTTATGCCTGTGGTGTCGCAAGCGTATTCGGCCCGGACCAGAATCGCATTGGCGCCGGGATATGTTTCAACGTTCTTCATCTTGAAATAGAAATCAGCAGGCAGTGCCGCCGTGCCAGCCACTTCAAAGTAAGTATTATCCGAAGCGCCAGCCGTCACGCCGTTTATATTCATGTAATTGCCAGTTACCGTGCCGGCGGTATTGTTGACAAAATCGGCTGGCTGGTAGACCGGATTGACGACGGCGAATATCGCGAAATAATCCACAGCGAGGCTTGTGGCCGTATTCGTTGTCGAATAAAAACGCACCTTTATCTCATTGGAAGCGTTTACGAAATTATCTAATGGCGTGTCAACGGCAGAGTTCAACGTGGTGGAGGCCCAATATCCGTCATAGGCATAATACACATACGTAGTCGCCGTCGTCGGTACCACCGTCGCTTTGCGCAGATTCAGCGTGCGCCAGCCGCCGCCGGTGCATTCGCTATCCGCAGCGTTGTCCACCGAATTTGCCGAAACCCAGTCGCAAATTTGCATCAGTAAGGCGGGGGCGGTGGCGTCTTCGTCGATTTCGGTGACAAAGATCAAAGTATTCGCACCATTCAGCTTAACACGGCCGAACGTCATATTCGCATCCAATCCAGAGGTGCCAGCCGTAACCATCCAGTGAAAGTTATCATTAGACAAGGCGCCTTTCCACGAACCTAGATTGACCCCTTCGCCATTGGTTGCTGTAGCCGAGGTTATGCCTGTAGAAGTTGAACCTACTACCACTTTAGATTTGGTTGGCGCAAACTGGTAGAGCGCGTTTGCCTCCTCGATTCTAGGTAACAAGCTTGTCAAGTTTTGATTATCCGCCGTGTTTTTTATCCGCAAATCCACATTTCTTGCACTGTTAGAAAAAAACAGCAAAACAAGCAATGGGAATATTGCTAGCAATGTTATTATTCTGATTGTTTTATTATTCAGCAATTTCATCTCGTGTTTGCGTTGAAGTAGCGAAGCTGATTTCGGAGCCGCCTTGTCCTGACTGAGCCACAACTTCGCCACTTCCAGCATCGCGGAATTTTAAAGCTGCCACTCCATCATCTTCAGAGATCGATTCGATTCCCTTTGTCATAATATTAAAATGATACAGCGAACCAGAATCTCCTCCCCAAAACAGGTCGTTGCCATAAATGGCAATAGGTGCTGTATGGTCAATCATTTCATTGCCCGCTACAAAATCCCACTTGTCAGGACTGATAGCGGCATTATCAATTCTTGCAATCCACAAGCTATAATCATCGGCCTGAAATAACTTACTTCGGCGTATGACAACCGAGCGATATTCCGTTGAGGTGGCTTCTTGGACTTTTGTGTCAACTTTAAAATTAGGTGTCGGATTAGGGTCATTCTCATCAACCTCATTGCCTACGAACTCGAACTCCACGCCAACTCCTCCCAGCGAAATAAACTCTTCTTGCGGCATTTCCCCCAAAGACTCCAGGGATATTGCCAAAGTATCAAGATGGTCAAGCAACTCAAGAGGTAATGGAACCATGTCTGACAGATTATCAATATCTAATTCGGTTAAATCTTGCCAATCCAAACCATTGATGGAATATCTGATTTTGATAGCAAAATTAGTTGAAGTTGAAGTCGCCTCACCTCCCTGTTCAATGAAAGTTGGTATTGCTTCACTGGCGGTTGTTGTTGCAATGACCTGTTCGCTGGCAGCATCTTGATCTTCACTGGTGGTCGCCTCAAGAAAGGAGACATTAAACTCTGGCGTTGACGTATTGATGATGACCGGCTGAATTTCCGACTCGGTCTCATTGCCTTTAACTTCAGCATCTGGAACCTGCAATTCACTCCCTGTCGACAAGCTGCTTGATGAAGCAACTGTCTCCGTGTCTAGCTGATCATCTGAAGGTGTTACCACGCTTTCATCCGTGCTAGTAGCTTCCGGTGGATTAATTTCAACCACCTGCTCGATAAATTCATCCGTAGATGAAGCAACAATTCTTTGATTCTTCTTCCCTGACAACCAACGAAACTTCAAAAACAAACCGCTGACTGACTCTTTGTCCACCACCTTGCCTTCCGAACCGAAACTGCGACACAACATCTCCTTGCCGCCGCTTTGCAGCATGGCTGCCGTCTCAATATCAACGACGTCTGATTCAAAACGGTCAGAACCTGCCGCCCCGGCCGGGTTAAGCCAGTCACCTTCGCATTTGTCAGCCGCCAGAATATTTTTCCCTGCCAAAGAGTCATGGTTAAAAAAAGAAAAGAGCAGCATAAAAACAGCTGTCCATAGCAAAAAATAGACGATTTTCTCCCGATGTTTTTTCGCCTTTATTATCATTAACATGTCATTATATTCTAACATTTTTCAGGTCTTTAGACAAAACAAAAGACAGAGGAACGGCCCCCTGTCTTTTGTTTATATAAAACGTTTTGTACTAACTTACTTGGCTGGCGGCATCTTGATCTTCTGG
>JAAXVE010000137.1 GCA_013335665.1 Candidatus Falkowiibacteriota bacterium | reverse complement strand
CATAGCGTGCAAGCGGTACGGTTAGATCGAAGTGTAGAGCCAGCCCGGTGTTCGAGTTTTCGCCCTCTTCGGCTGCGAGCCTTCCAAGAGAGTAGATCTCCTTCTCGTCGCCGCCCTTGGAGGTGAGTGTTTCCACCTTTTCGACAGCCGGAGTTTCTATCGGCGAGAAGCCGAATCGTTCGTAGGTTCTGCGGATAATGTCGAACAGGTAATTCTCCAGAATCTTGACGTCTGGTAGCCACTCCGGAAAGCCGCTGATAGGTTGCGGTTTCATGGTTTTAGGTTCTTTTGCCATAGACTTTTCCTATAGTTGATGTGAATAACGCGGTGGACGATGCAAGGCTTCGCGCTGGCAGTGCAATACATGAAGTTTTTCTTGGCGTACATATTTGCCGAAAAACATTGATCGTATATAGCTCCTTTCTTTCCTATAATCAGTGGAAGATTATTGGTAGATTGTCAGGCTTCAGGCTTAGGCGAACAGGGAAATACTGTATGAAACACTTGTTATAAACAATAACACCCCTGGGGGGTTTTGTGAATATTTAGCGGTTTATGCTGGTTGTTTTGAGAAACGACCATTCATCGTTTTTTTTAAATGATCGTTTACGCTCGGTAAATGGTCTTATTTTTGCAGATATTTGTGTAAATGTCAAACTATAAAATGAGAAAAAATAGCTAATAATTGAATATTTCTTACAGGTCACTGCCAGCTGAAACTCTTTGACAAATCCCGGAGAAGTGTTATTTTAAATTAGATTCTGTGCCTTGATTGAAGGGCAGGAAAAACCTGACAGCCACCAGTTTTTATAACTAATAATCCATCTATTAAATACTCATGGTAAACAAGCCAAAAACTTTGTTCATTACCACGACCCATGGCGACGAAAAGGTCGGTTTGGAAGTGGTGAAGAATTTGATAAAAAAAGGGCTAGGCAGCAGCTTTGATTTTTTGGTTGCCAATCCGTTCGGGCTGATTGATGGCGCGAGGTTTGTTGAAAGTGATTTGAACCGCTCATATCCAGGCAACATAGAATCAAAAATACTGGAAGAAGTTTTGGCGCAAAAAAATATCGCTTTGGCTAAGCAATATGAATACGTAATTGATCTGCACGAAGCTAGGTGCGGCTCAGACGATTTTATAATCATTCCGCGCAACAATATTTCATCTGACTTTCCGTTGAGATTAATAGATCTTAATACGGTTTTACTCTGGCCCGAACCGAAAGGGCCGATGGGTGGTTTCCTGACAAATATGATTGAGTTGGAATTCGGCATGCTGAGCCGCGAACGTGCCAAGGTGGTTGATATCGCAACGAGTACGTGTGAAAAATTTCTGGCAGGATTGGCTGGTGAAGCAACCGTGCCTACTGGCATAAAAGACGTTTACGAAGTTTATACTGACTTGAAATTAACTGACCTCCCGGATTACAAAAAGCATGGCTTGAGAGACTTTGAGCTGGCCAAGTTGAATAACGAAGAGTTTTACCCGCTCCTAGTAGAGCAATACATCAAAGACGGAATAATCTGTTATAAGATGCGAAAAAAATAGCCTTACTAAAGGCTTTTTTTTATTATGCCAAAAAATTGACTTTAGCCGGTGTGTGCGTTTGGAGCGGAGCCATTATTGTATATAAAATAACTACACAAAGGACTTGAATGGCTGTGATTTGTTTTATGTTGTATTTTGCTTAATTTTAGTTCATAATTTTAGTAGTAACTAAATTTCATTATGAAAATCACAAATCAAAAAGGTTTTGAGAACATCAAGCCGCTATTAGTCGGCTTGGTTTTGCTTCTGGTTGTTTCCAATCTGGCCACGGTCTACTTGCTTAAGAAAAGCTCTGTAAAACCAACGGCCGTAGTGACTTCTAGACCAGATGATTCGCAGCCTGTTTCCACAACCACCCCAGAGACCATGGACACCGATGGCGACGGCCTTAGCGATGCGGATGAAATTAATAAATACAAGACCGACCCTAGTAAGGCTGACACTGATGGCGACGGTTTTAATGATAAGAATGAGTTGGACAGCGGACATGACCCTTTGGTAAGTGAAAAAGAGCAGGCAAGCCAGGCTTTGCCCCTGAAAGACGGGGAAATATCGGTCGCCTGGCAGGAGTGGCCAGCTAAAAAAGGGGCGTATCAGTTGTATCATTACGCCGACTTGGAAAATTATCTTATCAAGGGCAATGGCAAGGAAGCGGCCTCTGAAAAATACGGACTTTATTCGAACGCATTATCCTCGTATGAAGTCGGTACGATTACCGCAGGAGTGTATGCAGGAAAAAAACTATTTATCCTTGCTTATCAAGAGCCGGAGGGACCGTCTTTCGGCCCGGATATTTTTCGTGTGGTCCAGTCGACTGATGAAAAGAAGAAGTCAATAATTTTAGGAAAGCAATCGCGAGAACCTTACGGACTGGTCAAGAGTTTGTTCGATCTTGATTCAAAAACAGTTATCGCAGGCTTAGAGCCGCAGGATAAGTTAAATATCCCTGATTCATCGATCAAATTGACGAAGCGAGAAGTTGAGCCGTATAAATTCATAAATGACTATCCTGATGCCAAGAAAATGTTCAAGATCGATGGCGATCAGTATCTGTATAAAAGTGAGTCACTCGGCTGTTTTATCGCGAAAGCCAAGGATGGGACTGCCAGAGAATACGATTTTACTTTTCCTTTTGCGACAGGAGGTAAAAAGAAGCCTGACAGCTCTAGCCGCGAGGCTTTGCAAGTCAGTCTGACATTCGGCTCGGAGGCTACGACGACCATCGCTTATAATTTTGAGAAATTGGCCACCTGCGGACCTCTTGGCTGCTACAATTACCCAGCCTACATAAAAAGCAAGGAACAATTGGAGCGAATCGGGTTTTTCGG
>JAAXVE010000136.1 GCA_013335665.1 Candidatus Falkowiibacteriota bacterium | reverse complement strand
TCTTCCACTTTATTGTCCTTGCTTTTAGTCTTTGCGAGCTTATCGAGACTGCTCAATACTGCCTGATGTTTCTCTTCTGTCGAATCCTGGAAACGCAGAATCATGTCCTGGTTGCCGACTGGCTGAACAATCAAGCTGCCGAGCTCGCCGACAGACTTGTCAGAGAGCGCGGATTGCACCTCGCTCACGGTCGGTCGCTCCTTGGCGAAATTCACCTCGAGCAAGCTGCCGCCAGTGAAGTCGATGCCGAATTTGAAGCGCCAAAGAATTAAGGCTACACCAAAAACTACGAAAAGAATGCCTGAGATCCAGAGCCAGATCGCGCGCTTTTGGATAATTTTGAAGTGAGTCATATTATCTTGAAGTTTTAATTATTCTTAGGCACGCCCACTAACCATGAATGTTTTTCCAACCAAGATTCAGGAATGAGCTTCAAGAAGTTGCGAGTAATAAAGATAGCTGTGAACATCGAAACCAAGACACCAATAGTCAGAGTAACCGCAAAGCCTTTGACAACGCTTGTCGAGAACTCAATCAGGATGAAACAGGTTATCAAAGTTGATGCATTACTGTCTCGGATAGATGGCCAGGCACGTCGGAAGGCCTCTTCCAGCGCAAATCCCAAAGGTCGACCATTGGCTAGTTCTTCTCGCAAACGCGAAAAGATCAGAACATTTGCATCCACGGCCATACCAATAGACATAATAAAGCCTGCTAAGCCTGACAAAGTAATGGTTACTGGCCAGATCTTGAAGATAGCCAGCACCAAGATGCTGTACATAACTAAAGCAAAAACAGCCAAAAGTCCTGGGAAACGATAGAAAATGATCATGAATAAGGCAACGAAGGCAAAAGCGATCATGCCGGCGCGGAAACTGTCATCAACAGATTTCTGGCCAAGACTGGCGCCGACAGACTGTTGGTTTACCAAAGTAATAGGAACTGGCAAAGCACCTGCATTCAAACGTTGTGCCAATAATTTGGCAGTCTTAACGTCAAACTTACCGCTGATTACTGCCTTGCCGCCTTTAATTGCCTCATTAACGGTTGGCTGACTGATAATATCCCCATCCAAGAAGATGGCCACCGGTTTGCCTACATTGCGTCCGGTTATTGCTTCAAACTGCTTTGCACCCTCGTCGTTGAATTCTAATCCGACTTGAGGACTGTTGTCGTTCGGATTGAATTCGACCGTTGCGTGAGATAGGTTCTTGCCTGTCAACTCAGTATTTTTCCAATCACTCTGATTGCCAACATAGTCCACTTCGCTCTTAGTCTTGATTAAGATGTGGCTCAATTTTACTTCTTCTATCTTTCTCTCTGCTTCTTTGTATATTAAGTGAAAGCCGAAATCAGACTCAACCGGCCCCTCAATTGTCCCGACTTTCTGAGCGAATACTGCATTTTCGAAAGCCGTGACCATCTTGCCGCGACCAAACCATCCTAGTTGACCACCAGTATCGCGTGCTCCTGGTTCGGTAGAGTTCTCTTTGACCAACTGGGCGAAGTTATTTTTGTTCGCCTTAGCCTTCAAAGCAATAGCCTTGGCCTTGGCCGCCTCTTTGTCGAGACCGCTTTCGCAGCCTTCGACGCCAGTGTAGCAAATCAGTAAATGTGCTGCCTTTACTTCAGTCATTGGCTGGTTATTGAACGGGTCATTCTTGCTACGTTTACCCTCAACTTTGATGATTTCATAGCCGCTGCTCGTCTTGGATAAGTCTGTAGAAGTCTTGCCGACTGGAATTTTCTGAGCAGCCTTAAAAAGTTCTGCATTGTCTTGCTCGCTCACCCAATCCAAGCTTCCGCCCTTCTTTTCGCCATTGCTGCCGGTGTTGTCCGGATCTTGCGAAAATTGATTGGCTAAGGCGACAAAATTACCATTGGACAAAACTTTGCCCAATACATCTTCTGCCTTTTTGGCTGCATCCTTGTTAAACTTGTCCATATCCTTCTTCTGCTCAGCAGTCAAAGGTTTCTTATCCGTGTTCTGCTCTTTGAATTCTAGCAGAGGAGTCTCACCGATCATTTTGATTGCTTGCGAGGCATCCTTGATGCCTGCTAATTCGGCCATCACGAAGTACTTGCCTCCGGAATAGTTGGTCTGAATGTTAGGCTCAGCCACGCCAAAAGCATTGACACGGCGCTCAATGACGTCGCGTACTCCTTCAACAGCTGAAGGCTGATCCTTTGCTGGAACAGCTGAAACGTCAGCCTGATAAATTAATTGAGTACCTCCAAGCAAATCCAAGCCCAATCGGAATGGAACTTGCTTGACAGTCGGCAGCTTCACTGCCTGTCCTGTTTTGTTTGCGACCCAGTCAGCTCCCCGATTGTAGTAACCTCCGCCTACTACCAAGAATCCGGCAATAGCCAGGACCATCAACAGCGCGAAAACGCGCCAAGCCCTAGCTCGTCCGCTCACAGCGAACAGTGTTTGAACGATGTTTGGCATAAAAAAAATTAGACTCCTTACTCACCTTAATTAGTTTGGCTCCTAAGGTCATCAAAATTAACTAAACAATGCATATATTTTATGTAATATGCCGTAAAAAAGCAATGTTGACGATATTGTAAAAATTCATCTTAATAAATAACACTATTTCTCCTTGACAAATATGGCTAAATATTGTAAGGTCCAAAAGCTTCCTGTACCGGATATTTGTCAATCAACCAACAACAAAAAACCAACAAAAAATTTTCGGCACAGGAGGTGCTATTATGAATATTGATCTCGGAAATGAACAGCTTAATCAGCTACAGCCCGAGACAAAAAAACGCATCTACGATGTGGTTTTGGCTTGTCTCAGGTCTTTTCCTGGAATAAAAGTAGGCGAAATTGTCTTGTTAGCCTACTATGAAAGTACTCTTTTAGACACTCTCGAACAGCTGGAAGCCTGGCT
>JAAXVE010000002.1 GCA_013335665.1 Candidatus Falkowiibacteriota bacterium | reverse complement strand
TTCAGCCAGTCGGCAACCAGGACATGATTCTGCGTTTCCAGGATTCGACAGAAGAGAAACATCAGGCAGTATTGAGCAGTCTCGATAAGCTCGCAAAGACTAAAAGCAAGGACAATAAAGTGGAAGAGACGCGTTTTGATTCTGTTGGCCCATCGATCGGACAGGAGTTGAAGCAGAAATCAGTTAATGCCATCTTCTTTGTCTTGCTGGCGATCGTCCTCTACATCAGCTGGGCTTTCCGCAAGGTTTCTAAGCCGATTGCATCTTGGAAATATGGTATGGCTGCGTTGATTGCTTTATCCCATGACACCATCATTACTTTGGGAGTCTTTTCGGTGTTGGGCAAATTCTACAATGTCGAGATTAACACCCCTTTCGTTGCTGCCATTCTGACTGTTATCGGCTATTCGGTGCATGACACTATCGTCGTATTCGATCGTATTCGCGAGAACCTACCGAAGAGCCACTCCGATTTTGAGGGTACGGTTAACGTGAGTTTAAATCAGACCTTGGTCCGTTCGGTCAATACCTCAGTAACTGTGTTGCTGACCCTGGTTGCAGTTACTGTTTTTGGCGGGGAATCTATTCGCACTTTTGCCTTGGCATTGACCGTCGGTATCGCTATCGGAACTTATTCTTCGATTTTTGTAGCATCGCCAATTTTGGTGGTTTGGGAGAAATGGCGCCAAAAGGCATAAAACTATAATAAGAGTTTTTCGATATTTTAAGAGGGGCGGCAACGCCCCTCTTAATTTTGACAAAAGGGGTCTTAGTGGGTTAAGATATATCCATATTACAAGCTTATTTTTAAGCCCAATTTTTTATTGCAAGCCCGTATGAGACAATCAAAATTTTTTACCAAAGTTAGCCGTGACATTCCGAAAGATGAGGAAAGTTACAATGCGCAGGTTTTGATTCGTGCCGGTTTCGTCGACAAGGTCGGCGCTGGCATTTATACCTTGTTACCGCTAGGCTTGCGTGTCCTGCAGAAAATCAATCAGATCATTCGCGAGGAGATGGTTGCTATCGGCGGACAGGAGCTGCAAATGCCTGCCTTGCACCCGAAAGAAGTCTGGCAGGCAACCGGACGCTGGGAGGGTTTTGATGCCTTGTTCAAGCTTAAGGGCTCTGACAACAGGGAATACGCCTTGGGTGCGACGCATGAAGAAGTGGTTACGCCTTTGGCCAAACGTCACGTTTTTTCTTACAAAGAGCTTCCAACCCAGGTGTTCCAGATACAGACAAAATTCCGCAATGAGAAACGCGCTAAAGCCGGTTTGATCCGGGGCCGCGAATTTCTTATGAAAGATCTTTATTCCTTTCATGCCGACGAGGCTGATTTGAATAAGTATTACAAGACCGCCCAGAAAGCTTACTTCAAGATTTTCGAGCGTTGCGGCCTCTTGGACGTCACTTATCTGACTTTTGCCTCGGGCGGAGCTTTTTCTAAGTTTTCCCACGAATTTCAGACCGTGACATCGGCTGGTGAAGATACGATTTATATTTGCGACGATTGCCAGATCGCTGTCAATCAGGAACTTATTGAAGAGCACCCACATTGTCCAAATTGCGAAAAAACCGAGCTGCGTCAGGAAAAAGCCGTTGAAGTCGGCAATATCTTCAAGTTGCGCACCCGTTTTTCCGATGCGGTTGACTTTGCCGTCAAGACTGCAGAAGGCGACATGAAGCCGGTAGAGATGGGTTGTTATGGCATCGGTCCGACCCGCGTACTTGGTACGATTGTTGAAGTGCACCATGACGACAGGGGTATAATTTGGCCGGAAACAGTAGCACCATATCAAGTCCACTTGCTAAGCTTGAAACAGGAAAAGGTTGCTGAAGAAATTTACGAAGCTCTGCTTGATCGCGGAGTAGAAGTATTATATGACGATCGAGACATTTCGGCTGGTGAAAAATTCGCTGAGGCTGATCTGATCGGTTGTCCACTCAGAGTGGTGGTCAGTGAGAAGACTTTGGCTCAAGGCAATAAGGTCGAAGTCAAGAAGCGTAATAAACAAGAAAGCGAGCTAGTTACCATTAGCCGCTTACTGGAAATGGTAAAAAAATAGGCATGGATAAAACTATCGCCGCATATATCGATGAGGTGAAACGCCTTGCAGTGGAAAAAAATTGGGGGATCAGTCCTGATGAAATCAACCTGCCTGAGAAATTCGCCTTGCTCCATAGCGAAGTTAGCGAAGCTTACGAAGCCTATAGACGCGGTCGGAGCGAAGGTCCGGATTGCATATCCGAGGAGCTGGCCGACATAGCTATAAGACTTTTTCATCTTTGCGCCATATTAGAGGTGGATCTGCCAAGTGAAATTAATAAAAAAATAGAACGTAATAAAAACAGGGATTGGAATCATAAGAATGAACAATTAGCCAATAAAAATAATGTTTAATAGATTTTTTGGAAAATTCAGCCATGACTTAGGCATCGACTTGGGAACTAAGAATACTTTGGTGTACGTGCAAGACAAGGGAATCGTAATCAATGAGCCGACAGTGGTTGCTGTCAATATCCGTACGGACGAGATTTTGGCCATCGGTGAGGAGGCTAGAAAGATGATCGGCAAGACCCCAGCTCATATCCAGGCGGTAAAACCATTGGTTGATGGCGTTATTTCAGACTTCGAAGTTACGGAAAAAATGCTCAAATATTTCATTGATAAAGCTCATGAAGGCGACTTTGCTCTAGCTCCTCGTCCGCGTGTCATTATCGGCATTCCTCTTGATATTACTGAGGTGGAAAAGAAAGCGGTTGAAGATGCGGCTAAATCAGCTGGCGCCCGTAAAGTTTTCTTAATTGAAGAATCTATGGCTTCGGCCATCGGTGCTCGTTTGCCCGTAACTGACCCTCGCGCAACCATGGTAGTTGATATTGGCGGTGGCACGACGGAGATTGCCGTCATCTCCTTGGGTGGCGTGGTGACCTATAAGTCTTTGCGCGTAGCCGGAAACGAGCTGGACAATTGCATTACTCAATTCATCCGTGAAGAGTTTAATATTTTGATCGGCGAACAGGTTGCCGAATCAATCAAAATTAGAATTGGTTCTGCCATACCGTTGCGTGAAGCCATGGATATGGAAGTTCGCGGTCGTGATCTGATCAACGGCCTGCCACGAAGCATCAAAATTAACGACAGTCAGGTTAGGGAGACGATAAGCCGGAGCCTGCGCCAGATTATAGACAATATTAAAATAACCCTCGAAGCCACGCCACCTGAATTAGTGGCCGATATTTACGAACATGGAATCGTCTTGACTGGCGGTGGCGCCTTGCTACGCGGTTTTGACAAGGCGATTGCTCAAGAGACCAAGATACCGGTGCGTGTTGCCGATGATCCGCTCATCTGCCTAGTTAAGGGGACGGGTATATTGTTGTCCGACCCTGAGTTGTTGGCCAAAGTGACCGCTCAATCAACTGATGAAATGTAGATTTATATATGAAAAGAGCCAACTGGAAAAGAGTTGTTTATGCGGGAGCAGTTGTTGGGCTGCTCATTTTTTTGCATAGCCTGAAGGTTGTTGCGCCTTTGGAATCAAGACTCCAGGCCTGGTTCAATCCTGTGCTTATACATCTTTATTCAACTGGAAACGGTTTGAAAAAATTCTATTATTTCCAAACCGACCGTCGTGACTTAGCCGTAGTGGCCGACGGTTTGCGTAGTGAAGTTAATAGATTAACAGAAGAGAACTCGCGCTTAAAGGCTTTAGAGTCAGAAAATGAGTCCCTTAAAAAGATGTTGAAGTTCTTTTCTGGAGAGCAGCGTCATTATGTGGCCTCGCGGGTCATAGGTCGCAGCGATTTTGACCAAGCTAACCAGACTATATTAATAGATCGTGGTACCCGCGACGGTTTGCTCCCGGGATTGGCTGTAGTTGATCAGGACGGCTTAGTGATAGGCAAGGTTGTTGATACTAAAGAAGTGAGCTCAGAGGTGTGTTTGGTAACGTCAAGCAAGTGTCAGTTTGCCGCGGCGATACAGAACGAGAATAAAACAATCGGATTGGCTAAAGGGGATTTGGGGTTGACTGTTAAAATGGAACTGATTCCGCAAAGCGAGGTCTTGAAGACCGGTGATATCGTAGTCACTTCAGGCTTGGAAAAGAATATTCCAGCAGGGTTGGTTCTTGGCAAAATCAGCCAAGTTGTCCGCGAAAATAATGAGTTGTGGCAGTCTGCCAGGATTGAAACGCTGTCAAATCTGGACAGCGTCTCCTTGGCCTCAATACTACTTCCTTAGTGTATGAAGTATAAGATTTATTTAAAATATTTAGGCTTCTTCATCCTTTCGGTCGTTCTCGCTTTGCTTTCGACTGGTTTTGTCGCGGCCCTGCCAGGTTATGCTGGCAATGTTGATCTGGTAGTGGTATGCTTGTTGTTCCTCCTGATAGTAGCGGATTTGCGGGTCGCGCTAATTATATCTCTTTTAGCAGGGTATTTCATGGATATTTTTTCTTTCTTACCTTTCGGAGTGAACCTCATCAGTCTGTTACTGACAGTTTCTTGCTGTTATGCCTTACTCACAAGCTTCTTTACTAACCGTTCGCTTTACTCCCTGATGGCTTTGACTGCTATCGCTACCGCAATCAACTGGAGCATGTTTAGATTGTCTGACTCGATACTGGCGCCGCTCTCCGGGCTTGAGAGTAGTTTTGATATGACGCTTTCAACTTGGACAAATCTATTGTTTCGTTTAGGCATGAATCTCCTGTTATGCCTTGTTTTTTTTCAAGTGGTCAATTTTTCAACCAATAAATTAAGGCCGGTTTTTTTGTTTAAGAAATAATATGCCAAAGTGGAGAGAAAAATATGAGCAAATGACTCAGTTTTCCGAAGACCCTTTCGTTATAAGACAGGGTCGTATCCGCCGTGGCAAAATCAATACTTCTTATCGTTTGGGTTGGACAGAAGATTCTTTTATTATGGATCGGGGCGGCAGGGAAACGGTCGGCAGGACTTTCGACTCGAGTAAGAGCTATTTCCTGATGATCGGTATAATCGTCTTCGTCGGCCTGCTATTTGCGCGATCGGCCTGGTTGCAGGTGGTCAAGGGAGAATACTATTATAAAATGGCAGAAGGCAACCGTATTCGCGTCGAGCGTTTAGAAGCGCGTCGTGGGATTATTTATGATCGCCATCATATTCCTCTGGTACGCAATCAGGCAAATTTTCTCCTTTATGTGATTCCGGCTGACTTGCCCCGCGACGCTGCCGAGCGTAGCAAGATGATCGGGCGTATTTCAGACATCCTCGCACCGTTGTCGCTTCGCGGTGATGGCGGTGATAAACCGGACAGGGTTCTTGGGTCCAAGGAGGTGGCGTCAAGCATCGATCAGGCGCTTGCCAGCATTAAAGCCAACTCGCTTGAGGCGCTTTCCCCGGTTTTCATAGCGGACAACATACCATACGAAAAGGCCTTGCTTCTGGGACTGGAATCAAATAGCTGGCCAGGAGTTATCCTGTCGAATAAAGTGCGCCGTGAGTATAATCTCATAGCCTCTTCAATGTCGCACTTGCTCGGCTATACTGGTAAAATCAACCAAAAGGAATTGGATGCAAGCGGTGATAGTTATCTGCAGATCGATTACGTTGGAAAATCAGGATTGGAAAAATATTATGAAAAAAATCTTCGCGGAACAAACGGTAAAAAACAAATCGAAGTCGATGCTTTAGGCAAGGAGAAGAAGATTATCAGCTCGGAGTCCGGTCAGGATGGTTCTGACCTGGTTTTGTCAATCGATCTGGATTTACAGAAAAAGATAGAAGAGGTTGCACGCGCCACAATTGAGAAGGCAAAGTTGAAAAAGGCCGCTGTCATAGCCATTGATCCGCGGAATGGTGAGGTTTTAGCCATGGTCAACCTCCCTGGTTATGATGATAATCTTTTTGCCCGTGGTATCAGGTATGACGACTATCAAAAGTTGCTAAAAGATCCGGACAATCCTTTGTTCAACCGAGTTGTTTCAGGCGAATTTCCCTCAGGCTCGACCATTAAGCCAGTCATGGCTGCAGCAGCTTTGGAAGAAGGTATTGTTACACCTGACACCAAATTCTTAAGCAATGGCGGACTGAGAATCGGCCAGTGGTTTTTTCCAGACTGGAAGTCTGGCGGCCACGGGATGACCGATGTGCGCAAGGCTTTGGCCGAATCGGTCAATACCTTTTTCTATATAGTTGGTGGCGGTTATCAGAATACGACAGGTTTGGGCGTTGAACGAATTGTGAAATATGACCGCTTATTCGGTTTAGGTGTTACCTCTGGTATCGACCTTCCAGGCGAGGCCACAGGCTTCCTGCCTTCGATCGAGTGGAAAAAGGAGGTGAAGAAAGAAAGCTGGTATGTCGGTGATACTTATCATTTGTCAATCGGTCAAGGTGATTTGACAGCGACGCCTTTGCAGATTGCAAATTTTACAGCGGCCATGGCTAATGGAGGCACTATTTACCAGCCCCGTTTAGTCAAATCAATCGTTTCTCCAAGCACTGGTCTGGAGGACCCGACGCAAGTCAAAATAATAAGGCAGGGGATGGTTAAGGACTCCACAATCCAAGTTGTTCGTGAAGGCATGCGTCAGACTGTCGTAGCAGGAAGTGCCCGCAGCTTGCAAACAGTGCCAGTGTCGGTGGCTGGCAAGACTGGAACAGCCCAATGGTCAAGCAAGAAGGCGCCGCATGCATGGTTTACTGGTTTTGCTCCGTACGACAATCCCACCATTGCTATAACAATTTTGGTTGAAGAAGGAAAAGAAGGCAGTACAGTAGCCGTGCCGATTGCTAAGGAAGTCTTGTCGTGGTATTTTACGCCGCACAACGCCTTAAAGGTAGCGACGAGTACAGCAACTTCAACCGCTGCCAAAAATTAACAGGCACTAGAGACATTGCCTTGATTTTGATATACTTACTGTGTAAGCATAAACTAAAATATGAAAATCAAAATCATTTCGTTTCTTTTGGCGAGTGCCTTCCTCTCATTCTTTTCGGCACACGATGCAAAAGCCCAGACCGCTCCGGCTACTCAGAAATGTGAACCGGTAAGGTTGGAATTTGTTTTTAGAAACCCTAATGGCGATTTTATTCCAAACATGGGAGTAGAGGTTTGGACGCAGGGTAATGATGTTGACGGCAAGCCTGCCCCTTTGAAGAAGGTGGCCTCAGGCAAGACCGATACGATTGTGGGTAAAGCGATCGTTACTTTCACGCCAACTCTTGCCGCTTCTCAATCTTCTGGCATTTTCGCATTCAAGGTTTTTGACAAGAACAATGATATTGGTGCATTTTGGTATTTTAACGAATTGAGTCTAGGTTGCGGTTCTCAAGTCCAGTCGACAAAGGTCCTTTCGGGAATAAGGCTGGTTTTTCGCGATCAAGATGGCAATTTGAAAAAAAACGTCAAATTTTCTTTGTATACTCAGCGTTATGATATTGAGAATAAGCCGATCAATGAAAAGAAAGATTTAGTCTCAAGCGCATACGATACTGGCGCCGAAGGAGAGGAAATCGCTTATTTGACTGATCCTCAACAAACAATGAAAGGCGTTGGCGGCGATTATGTCATGGTGGCCAACTTGGGCGGAGACATAGGCTTCGTTGAGAACTATATTCACGTCAACAGCCAGCAGATTACCGAGTATGAGTATGTATTTACGGATATGCTCGCGATCACTGAAGATGCTTCAGGTAAATTGATACCTGCTGGTAAATCTCTTGAATTTTTTGAACAGAAGCAGGATGTTAAGGGAAAATTCTATTTAGGGAAAAGTTTAAAAAAAATTACGATCAATGCAAAAGGCGAGGCTCTTTTCGAATATCCCTTTGGAACCTATGCCGTTGTAATGAAGGACGACTTCGGTAAGGATATCACTTTTTGGAATGTGATGATGCAGAAATATCAGCGCTCCCGGCAGAAATTTATCACCAACCTGACTAGGCTGGAAGTGTTCGATTTGAAAGGGAAAGTTATCAAGAATGCAAATGCCCAGATATATTCTGTAACACAGGATTATCGTGGCGATTATTTCAAGGATAAATCCTTGGGGAATATCAAGTTGACGGAAAAAGGTTATGGTGAAAATATTATTGCTCCTGGGAAATATCTCCTGAGCATGAAGCTTAATAAGGACGGGAAAATGTTGGAGTACGGCAAGATTTTTGTTGTAGAAAGCGGACGCTTGCAAAAATTCCAGATCAAACCTTCTCCGGAATTACTGATAGAGTTTGGAAAAAAATTGCCAGCACCAGGCAGCGGACCACTCACGGCTATTGCCAAAAAATTGAAAGGCTATATTCTTTTGCAGACAGAGAGCAAGGGGGAGGCTTGGTATGTCGATACTACTGGCAAACGCTACTATTTAGCCGATGGCAGCGCTGCTTATCAAGCCATGAGGAAGCTCGGTCTCGGAGCTAAAAATTCTGATTTGCAAAAGATTCCGATCGGCATCCGTTCTGACTTGGGCGGGTTCGATACCGATGGCGATGGCCTATCCAACACACTGGAGGAGGCCATCGGAACTGATCCGATGAATAGTGATACGGATGGCGATAGTTATCAGGATAACGCCGAGTTGAATAACGGTTTCAATCCTTCGGGGGGCGGACGCTTAAAATATGACACCGCGTTTGCCAATAAGCTCAAAGGCAAGATATTGCTGCAGACTGAAGGCAAGGGGGAGGCATGGTATATTAATCCTAAAGATGGTCACCGCTACTATTTGGCCAACGGCGAGGTTGCCTACCAAATCATGCGGCTTCTCAGCTTGGGCATTTCCAATGCCAACCTCGACCAGATTAACGAGGCTTCGCTATAAAATTCCAAATAAAAGAATAGGGAGCAGATTGGATTCTGCTCCCTTTTTGTTGCGTTGAGTTATGCTTCAACTTTCTTGAGCACCTCAACAATCATGCCGTGTCGTACGCCAAATGTTTCAGCGCGCTTAAGACCCTCCTCGCCTGAGCCCATAAACAGGTCGAGTTGGTTGGGGTTTTCAATCATGCTGCCCCCTGTGTCTTCGGCAACGCCAACCATGATAACTACATACCGGCCATGCTTTTTTTGCTTTATGCGGAAAATTGTTCCGGCAGGGAATCTTTCCAGATTCGCTGCAATCGTTCCGGGTCTCGGATGCGTTCTCGTCGCGGTAATGCCGCTTCCTTGCATCCTTCTTTCCTCTGCATATGTCCTCATTCGGCCGTTTCTTTTTCGGCTGAACCTTTTTTGGTTTTTGAGAACTTTATAGTAAGCTGTCACTTTCATGTGCAGCGTTTCCACCACCTCATAGGTCGGTATTTCCTCCTTGGGCGGTTCTGGGGGTGCTTCGGTTTTGGGCGTTATTGGTGCGGCTAGTTCGGGCGGGATTTTGGCGTTTGACAGGCTGGCGGGTAGTAATGATAAGAAAATCAATACTGAAACCAAACTGACAAATGTTTTGATCACTCCGTTTTTCTCCTTTTCCTTTTTTATTCGCAAAGAGCGGTATGTAAAACAAAAAAACTGCCCAGGCCGGTAGGGTTCGGGTAGTTTTTTTGTAGTTGTTATATTGTAAACCAAAGACGGTGTTTTGTCAACTGTTTGACACTGAACAGGGGAAAACTTAAAATAGTAAGATGTCCTTTAGAATAAAATTAGCAAAAAAACCATTTTGTCGGAGGTGTACAGATGAAGACTAGGCTTGATTTAAAGCAATGGCCGATTATGAGTGGAGTTAATGAAAATAACAGTGGTGACATTACTTGGCCCTTGGCTGGACGGAGACTTCCGCCCATGGTTTCAGCTGGTACGCGCGCGGCAGAAGAAGCTCTTCAGAATAGCAAAGTGAGTGATTATATTGGCCAGGACAACCTCGGATTTGCCAAATCATTTATTAGAGCTTTATCTGGGTTGGACGATAAATTCTTGGAAAAGGAGGATTTGTCGTTTCATACGGTGGCGTCAAAGTATCTGTTCTGGCCTTTAGTCGCTTTTTCTTGCAGTGCAGGATCGCGCTACTGGCTAGGGACGACTGCTCCTGGTTTCTGTGCCGGGCGTCTATGGGCAGACAAGCTGAATTTGTTCTGCCAAAAGGTAGAGCTTAAAGCCGAGAATGACTTTTTGTTTCCAGTTGATAGCCTTAATAAGAGTTTGCGCCTTTTAATCGTAAATTATCCTCATGGCTTATCAGGAAAAATTGCTCCGGTAGAGTGGCTGCGAGACCTTTGCAGTTATTGCCAGGCCAACGATTTGCGCTTGGTCAATTGGGGCGCGTTGCTTAACCAGAAAATCATTGGCAATTCTTTGGCTGTGCTATCTGTTGATTATCCCGACCTGTCATGGCTTGAATGTTATTCTCTTACGGAGACGGTCGACGAGAGTTGGTCAAGGGTCAGCGTAGTTGGCTCTAAAGATTTCGTGTCCGATTTGAAGGTGGTCTCGATGCTTCATGACAACCCGCTGTTTTTACCCTCGGCTTCGGGCTTGATAGCGGCAGTCAATGAAGGACGCTCGGAGCTGCTAACAATCAGAAATACGCAGGCTAAAAAACTCAAATGCCTTGTGCGAACGATGAGCGCTTGCGGTTTAAAATTGGCAACAATGCCTGAGTGCGGCAACTTCAGCCTGTGGCACCTGCCGAAAAAAATATTCGGTGAAGATATTACCGGAAGCAAAATGTTTAATCAGCTGATGCTCGACAATCTTGGGATCGACGGCTTAGCCTTTAAGCACTATGTAGCATATAGTGCACTTGAACTTGATGGCAGTACGCGTCAATGGACTGAAAAGCTGGCAAACGCTTTGCGCGGATGCAACCCAATCTACTGAATGAAAGACCACGGTGAAAAACCGTGGTCATTTTTTATACTTAATTTAGCGTTATTAATAGGGTTTGGCAGTAATGCTAAAATGTGATATAAATAGAGTCTGTGCTATTCGGTAAAAAACAGTCTTACGGACGTTTTTTTACCGAAATAGCTTTGTTCTTTAATTTTTAATGGTGGCAAAACAGACAAGATGAATAACGGCCTACTGAAGCGAATTTTAGTAGGTAGCAAATTTTGGACGTTTTTTTGCAACCGAATAACAGAAAAGACAGTAACATAAGTTGCTGACAATAGAACGGGGCCATTCGAATGGTCCTGTTTTATTTTTTGCCACGATTTGCAATGAGAAGAACTTATGGAGTTAAATTTTTTAGCATAATTAAAGCTAATATTAAATTAAATTAAGTATGGGTGGTAGCAGTCTTGACATGCGAGTGCTAAATGCGGTAAAATTTTTTTGAGCCTAAATTTCAATTATGAACAAGCGCACGCAACAAATACTGGAAGCCTTAGTCAAGGAACACGTCAAAACCGGCCAGCCAGTCGGCTCTGAGGCGTTGGTTTCCAGATATAAATTAGGAGTTTCATCTGCAACTGTACGCAACGAATTGGCCGAGCTCGAATCGTCCGGTTACATAATCCAGCCTCATACCTCGGCTGGGCGCATACCGACCGAAGCGGCTTATCGCCATTGCCTGGAGGGTCTGCGCGAAAAGAAAGTCACCGGTGTCGAGGCGGATATTTTTGCCAAGCTTTTAGAGGATAAAGGCGAAGCAGGAATCAAGCAATTAGCTAAAGCTTTGGCACAAGCGAGCGGCTTGGCGGTTTTCTGGGCGTTCCATCGCCACAACCTTTACTATACCGGCGTGGCTAATTTCTTGTCTCAACCGGAATTCAGAGAGTCGAGCACTATTTACGACGTTTCAGCGATTATCGACCGTGTCGACGAAATAATAGATTCAATTTACAACGATACGCCGATGGAGCCGACAGTCCTGATTGGCCAAGACAATCCTTTCAGCCCGATCTGTTCAACTATTATTACCCGCTACCGCCTTGGAGATCATACAGGACTCTTTGGTATTCTCGGTCCGTTGCGCATGAACTATGAACGCAACTATTCGTTGGTCAAACATATTAAAGATCATTTAGCATAATTTATGGAATCGAAGAAAAAAAGCCATTCAGGCGAAGAAAAAAAGCATCAAGAAGAAAAGGTTGATGCCGGCGAGATGGAGACGGTCGTAGAAGAAGCGGCAAAGGATTACGAACATTTGTACAAGCTGGCATTAGCTGATTACCAGAATCTTCTAAAACAGTCGGCAAAGGACAAGACAGCATTCGTAAAGTATGCCAACGAGCAGCTCCTGTATGAGGTTTTGCCGGTTTACGACCATCTTAAGCTTTCTTTGGCGCATATCGACGCTGCGGCAGAGCAATCCAATTGGCTGGTGGGCGTCCAGTACGTCATTAAGCAGTTTAAAGAAGTGCTGGAGCGGAACGGCGTCGTGGAAGTGGAAACAGTTGGCAAGAAATTCGATCACGCCACCATGGAGGCAGTGTCCAGTGAAGAAACTGGCGACAAAGAAAAGGAAGGTTTGGTCGCCAAGGAAGTAAAAGCCGGTTATATGCTCAATGGGAAAGTCATAATTCCGGCAAGGGTCGTGGTTTTTGAGCATAAGCCTTAATTTAGAAATCCTAATTTTGAATTCCTGCCTGCCGGCAGGCAGGTTGAATCAATTTTGAATGTCGAATGTTTAAAATTATGTCATTAATCATTCATTCGAAATTCAAAATTAAAAATTAGAATTTAAAGCTTAATCCAGCCTCCCAACGCAGTTGCGACAAGAGGCTAAGTAAGAAAAGTATGTCATTAGTCAAATGGACTCCACTCTTCGAAGGATTCGAAGATATGGACAAAATGTTCAATAACATGCTCCCGGTCAGCCGCGGGTTAACCGGAGGTTTTATGCCCGCCATCGACATGTATGAGGACAAGAGTAATATCATCGTCGAGACCCAGTTGGCAGGCATAGATCCTGAAAAAGTCTCCATCTCGATCGAGAACGACGTCTTGTCGATCAAGGGCGAGAGTGAGAAGAAGAGTGAGATCGATGAGAAGAATTATTACCGCAAGGAAATCCATCGCGGGAGCTTCTATCGTTCAATTCCGTTGCCAGCTCGAGTCGTGGGAGATAAGGCTGAGGCCTTGGCCCAGGATGGCGTTTTGAAGATTACCATCCCTAAAGCCGAAGAGTCGGCACCGAAGACGATCAAGATTCAGACAAAAAAGAAATAAGCCTTGATTGCCGATACGCAATTTTCAACGGCAATTAAGCCCCGTTGAAAATTGTCGGTCAGCAATTAAGCAATAAAAGATTAATTAATTCAAAAATACTATGGGAAAAATTCTAGGTATCGACCTGGGCACAACCAATTGTGCCATGGCTATCATCGAGGGTGGCCAACCGAAAATCCTCGAAAACGCGGAGGGCGCGCGCACTACGCCATCGATTGAAGCGATTTCCAAATCCGGCGAGCGCTTAGTCGGTTTGGCAGCGAAGCGTCAGGCCGTTACTAATCCGACCAATACGGTTTATGCAGTCAAACGCTTGATCGGTCGCCGTTTTGAGGATTCTGAAGTGCAGCGTGACATTAATGTTATGCCTTACAAGATCGTCAAATCCGGTGATGGCGTCAAAGTGGTTATGGGTGATAAGGAATATTCACCACAGGAAGTTTCAGCCATGATCCTGTCAAAACTGAAAGCGGATGCCGAGGCTAGGATCGGGGAAAAAATTACCGAAGCGGTCATCACCGTACCTGCCTACTTTAATGACGCGCAGCGTCAGGCAACTAAAGACGCTGGCCAGATTGCTGGCTTGGATGTTAAGCGCATTATTAATGAGCCGACTGCAGCCGCCTTGGCTTATGGTTTTGACAAGAAGTCGGGTCAACAGATTGTTGTTTACGATTTGGGTGGCGGTACTTTTGATGTCTCGGTCCTGGATATTTCCTCTGACACAGTCGAGGTTAAGTCGACCAACGGCGACACGCATTTGGGTGGAGAAGATTTCGATTTACGCATCATTAATTGGATTATTGATGAATTCAAAAAAGAAAATGGCATCGACCTCTCTAAGGATAATTTAGCTTTGCAGCGTATCAAAGAGGCGGCAGAAAAGGCCAAGATCGAGTTGTCGACTGCCATGGAAACCGAGATCAACCAGCCTTTCATCACCTCTGATGCCAACGGTCCGAAGCATTTAGTCATGAAGATTACCCGCGCCAAGCTGGAGCAGCTGGTTGTGGATTTGGTCGAACGCACCTTGGAGCCGACAAAAGCCGCTTTGAAAGATGCTGGCTTGTCTGCTTCGCAGATACAGGAGATCGTCATGGTCGGCGGTATGACCCGCATGCCTTTGGTCTTGCAGAAAGTTAAGGAATTTTTCGGCAAGGAACCGCATTTGGGTGTTAACCCTGACGAAGTAGTCGCTTTGGGTGCAGCCGTTCAGGCTGGTGTTTTACAGGGCGACGTCAAAGACGTTTTGCTTTTGGATGTAACCCCTCTGACTCTCGGTATCGAGACTTTGGGAGGTGTGGCCACGCCATTGATTGAGCGCAATACCACCATCCCGACTTCGAAGTCACAGACCTTTTCGACCGCGGCTGACAATCAGCCTGGCGTAGAAATTCACGTCTTGCAGGGTGAGCGTCCTATGGCTGCAGACAACAAATCGCTTGGCCGCTTCATGCTCGACGGCATTCCGCCGGCACCTCGTGGCGTGCCGCAGGTCGAAGTTAAATTCGACATTGATGCCAATGGTATCTTGAATGTCAGCGCCAAGGATAAAGCGACTGGCAAAGAACAGAAGATTACTATTACTTCTTCATCAGGTTTGTCTAAGGAAGAGATTGAAAAAATGAAACAGGAGGCTGAATTGCACGCCGAAGAAGATAAGAAAAAGAAAGAAGAGATTGAAATATATAACCAAGCTGATTCTTTAATTTTTTCAACTGAAAAATTACTTAAAGAATCGAGCGATAAAATGAAGCCGGAAGATAAGACAGAACTTGAGTCCAAGCTGGAAGAAATCAAGAAGGCTAAGGATGCTAAGAATACCGAAGATCTCAAAAAGAAGATGGAAGAACTCTCAGAAGTCGCTCAGAAGATCGGCGCGGCCATGTACCAACAAGCAGGACCTGCTGCCGGCGGCGAGCAAGCTGGTGGCGCTGATGAACCCAAGAAGGATGAAGGTCCGGTTGAAGGCGAAGTAGTAAATTAGTGTACTCCTTGGTTGCCTGATTATATTTCAGGCAACCGGCTGAGCACATTTAAAGTAACACCATTAAACCTTGGGGGTGACGCGTGAAATTGGAAAAAAAATTGGCCCGAAGATTAGTATATTTTGTTTTCTTTTTTTGCATAATTCTTGCGCTTGTTAGTGTGGTACACAAGCAGTGCCCAAGTTTAGTTATCTGCATCGTGGGATTTGTCATAGTTGCTGCTATTCAGATATTAATTGTTGCATATTTTTTGGCGAATATCTGGATGATTAAAAAGATGAGCGGATCAATTTTGAATTCACTCAAGGAAGATGGTTTTCTCAAAACGCTGTTTATATTTTTTTTCGGGGTTCCATGGTTTGTTTTTTCGCTTGCCAAAATATTTCTCCCGGAAGATGATGAAGAAACGGCTTAAAAGAACGGGGCATGGCAAAATGCCCCTATCTCACTGATTATTAATCAAATATAAAATGCCTCACCAATTACAACCTAAAGCCGGTTTGCCGGCCTCGCAGGAAATTAAGATAGTTGATAATATTCCTGGCGCAGAGTATGCTAACATGATGCAGCTCGGCAGCCCGAATAAGGATGAGTTTCATCTGAATTTCGCCACCATATCAGGGAATAGCGGTCGCGTGGTGGCCAAAATCATTACTAATCCCGCGCATTTCAAGCGGATGGTAGCGGTGATGACAGACGTAATTAAGAAGTATGAAGATAAATTCGGCACGATAGAAGAGGTGCTTGGAGTGGATAAGGAAATCGGTTTTAAAGAATAGCCGCATAATGCGGAGCGCGTAATTCATAACGAAGCATTGCAGCGTTATGAGTCTCGTGTTGTGCGTTACGCGAATAAAATATGAGCAAAGATTATTACAATATATTAGGCGTCGACAAAGGCGCTTCGCAAGAAGATATCAAGAAGGCTTTTCGCAAAAAAGCACATGAATATCACCCGGATAAGCCGCATGGTGATGAGGCTAAATTCAAAGAGATTAACGAAGCTTATCAAGCATTAGGTGATCCGGATAAGCGTGCCCAGTACGACCGCTTCGGTTCTAATTTCGAACAGGCGCAGGGCGGTGGCTTTAACGGTTTCCGTGACTTTTCTGGTTTCTCTCAAGGCGGAGTTGAATTCGATCTGAACGACCTTGGCGATATGTTTGGTGGGATGTTCGGCTTTGGCGGCGGCGGACGCAGTCGCGGACCGCAAAAAGGACAGGATTTGGAAATGAGCGTGACGATTGATTTCAAAGAAGCGGTTTTTGGGGTTGAAAGGGAATTACAGTTAAAGAAAGGTATATCCTGCAGTCACTGCCATGGCAATGGTGCTGAACCAGGCTCAAAGATTGATACTTGTGCTACTTGCAACGGCACGGGTCGGGTAATACGCGTCCAGCGGACGATTCTTGGCAATGTCCAGACTCAGACTACCTGCAACGTCTGTAATGGCGAGGGCAAAATTCCTTCACAGAAGTGTAAGAAATGCGGCGGTATTGGCGTTATTAAAGAAGTCGTTACTTTAAAGGTTAAAGTGCCGGCTGGCATCGACCATGGGCAAACAATTCGTTTGAATGGTCAAGGCGAAGCAGGGCATAGGGGCGCTCCTGCTGGAGATCTCTACCTGCATGTCCGCATCACGCCACTCAAAGGTTTTACCCGTGACGGTGAAAATATACATTCGGATGTGGAGATAGGAATGGTTCAAGCGGCTCTCGGAACCAAGATAGAAGTCGAGACTGTTGATGGTAAGGTGACTTTGAAGATTCCTGAAGGTACGCAATCGGGCAAGGTGTTCATTTTGCGCGGTTACGGCGTACCAAAGATAAATGGGCGCAACCGCGGTGACCACCTGGTTCGCGTCATCGTTAAGACTCCGACCAACCTCTCGCGCAAACAGCGACAACTCTTGGAGGATCTTGGCTTATAATGTTTATCAGGCGGCTTCTATTATTTTATAAGGATTAAAGCATACAAATTTATGTTTCATGAAAATCCATATCCAGAAGCTTTGGCCGGCCCGCAAAAAATTGAGGAAGGGATGAATGAAATCCTTGAACAAGAAATACGGCAAAGGCTTATGTCGGGATCAGGGAAAGAAAAAGGGCCTATTCCTTACAGCACGCTAGATTCATTCAGAGAATCTGGTGCTGAAGTCGGCATGTTTGATTTAGTGATGATTCAAAAAGCAATCAAACACAGGTTAAAAATAGAAGAAGCTACTGTCGAAGCTTTGGAAATTGACCGTTGGGTCGGTCCGGCTTTGTACGAGTTTTGCCAAAAAAACGGGATTAAGTGCTTCGAGGCAGTTAAGTTTGTTGATCCAGCGCTTAACGAAGTTGCCGGCGAGGTGAAATGGGATAATAAAATTGGAGATGGGGCAACTGCCGGTCATTCAAAAAAAAATCATAAGAAATATCAATATATTCCACAAAAAGTTTTCATTGAAGAATCGTTACAAGATGACAATAATAACCGTATTGAAAATCGGCAAAACGATGATAGTAATGGTGATGATAAATTAAACATATGAAAATGAACAAGCTTAAGGTCGCGATCTTTGGGACTTTCGTGTTGGGTTTTGGCGCAGGTGCGTTTTTTGCTATACCAGCCAGTTTGCCTTTGATTGCTGACAGTTTGCGCCTTGATGAACAGACTGCAACTGTGCAAGCTATAAAAAAAGTTTCGCCATCAGTGGTGAGTATTGACGTCTATCTGCCAAAGTCCGACTCGATTCTGGACCTGAGTACGGGACAAACCAAGAAGGCAATTGGTAAAGATAAGGTTAGTTCTGGAACAGGCTTTATTATTTCGGCCGACGGTTTGATTATCACCAATAAGCATGTTGTCGACGTCAATGATGACAAGAATGCCGAGTACAAGGTCACTTTACAGAAAGGCAAACAGTATTATGCCCAGCTGATCGGCAAGGATCCAATCAATGATCTTGCTATCTTGAAGATTTTTGATAAGAATTTGCCTTTTGTTGAACTGGGCGATAGTGATAAGCTTTCCCCAGGCATGTCAGTTGTGGCGATCGGCAATGTTTTAGGCATATATCAGGATAGCGTTACCAAAGGGATTGTCAGCGGTCTGAACCGTGACATTGTGGCCAATAATGGATCTGGCAAGGCGGAAAATTTGGGTAATGTCCTTCAGACAGATGCGGAAATCAATTTTGGTAACTCCGGCGGACCATTAGTTGATCTTAATGGCAAGGTAATTGGATTGAATGTAGCTATGGACTCCTCAGGGTCATCCATCGGCTTCGCTATACCAATTAATGATGCCAAACCGGTTATCAAAAGCGCACGCGAGGTTGGGCGCATCATTAGGCCACGTCTCGGTATCCGCTACGTTTCCATCAATGAAACACTCGCTCAGGATAAGAAATTGGGATTGAGTGCAGGCGCTTGGGTTGATGCAGGGGAGAGTGGTGAGGCTGCGGTCGCTCCTGGCTCTCCAGCTGACAAGGCAGGCATCAAGGCTGGCGATATTATTACTGAGATTAATGGTATTAAGCTTGATGGAACTCAGAGTTTAATCTCTATAACTCAGAGAAAGAAGCCAGGCGATGTTATATCTCTAAAAATATGGCGTGACGGTAAGCTCATTACCAAGTTGGTCACATTGGACTCGTTCTAAGGATATCCTTTTATCCTTAGCCAAAAAATGCTATAATTGTTTATAGCATTTTTTTATTGGCTTTAAGCCATCTAATTATTAATAAATGAGTAAGCTCATTTTCATGCTTATGAGCAAGTTTCACGTTAATGCGTCAAGCCTAAGAAAGGTATTGGCGTTGTTTTTGGTTGCTGCTGCAGTAACCGTTTTTGTACCTACTTACAAGGCTTCAGCTGCTACTGGTACAGCAGCTCCGCTTTTGTCAGTCTCGGGTGCCAGGCTTGACTATCTTGGTTTGGATAGTTACGGGCTTCGTAATTATCGCATCAACGTTCAGATTACGAATAGAGGTAGAGATTTTAGATTGGCAGCAGGAGCAGCCTCGCCGGCTTTGACCATTATTGCGAATGATCATTCTGGCTACGGTATGGCCGAGTTGAAGGATTTGAAACAGTTGCCTGGAGGTGCAACGCAAGGTGTTGTTTTTGCACCAGTAACTCCGGCAGAAGTGCTGCCGATGCTCCCAGGAATCCCTCCAGTCGCCCCTATCGGCCCTGACTATAAGGGCATTTCCGGGTCATCCATTGCGGTTCCGACCTCAACGCCTTTCTTATATTTGACTTTCATGGTAAGCGATAATGCCAACACCCCTCCTGATTACAGTAAGAAATACAAAGCCATGTTCGAAATCAAGCCAGACGGCAAAGTGGTCGAAGTCTCGCCTGACTTCGTTGTTACCGGAGTTAGGATCGTCGAGCAAAGAACCCCTGGAGCAACTGCCGCCCAGCGCTATGTCGCGCAAGTCACAGTCAAGAATACCGGCAGCGCTGCTTATAATGAAATGGCTCTTAAATACGGCATTCAGCCTCGCTTTTCTGAAACTCAGGCGATACCTGGCGACCTCACTGTTGCATTGCGCGTTTCAGGCAACAATGGAGTTAAGAACGGCTTTATTGGCTTTATCAAAGGTCCAGTCATTGCCGCAACTACAACACAGACTCTGAATTTTCTCTTGCCTGCTGGCATCAAGTCTGCCAGCAAGATCTCAGTCAAAGCTTTGGCGAATTTCGGCATCAGATACAATCCTTTTACCGATGGCTCGGTGAATGATTCAGTGATTGCCGATATTGACAGCACGACCGCTGCACCACAGGATGTGTTTGAAAAAAATCATGCAAACAATGCTTGGAGCGGAGTTTTGACTTTGCCACGCCCAGATCTTTACCTTTCCAATGTCAGGTTGACCTATGATCAGAAGGCTAAGAAGTATTATGCTTCTGTTAATGCTTCAAACAAAGGTGATGCAGTTTATGTTGGAAGTTCTACCGTGAAGATCGCTTTTAGGTTTACGCTGTATGCGAATCGAAAAAACATTACCATAAGCAGCACGGCCACATTAGGTTCCAGCTCTGGTTACTTCAACAAGGGAATGCTAGGCACAGTTAAACTGGATATGACTCAGGCTATGGCTAACTATCCGACGCCGAAATCTTATAAGTTCATAAGAGGCGTGGCCAAGATTGATGCGAACAACGTTACCAATACGTCTGTTAGTCAGTTGGTCGAGAAGGATGAGCGCAACAATAGTACCTCATACTAGCGAAAAGCATTCTTGCCTTAGACAATTGAATACGTTATAATAATCAAAGAAATCCACAATATAAGCGGATTTCTTTGATATAGGCCAAAATTATGATTGAAATCAAAGATTTGGTGAAGCGGTTCGGCGAGACTACGGTGCTGGACCACATTTCATTCACAGTAAACAAGGGGGAAGTTCTGGGCTTTTTAGGTCCTAATGGGGCGGGGAAAACCACTACCATGAAAATTATCACTTCTTTTTGGGGTGCTTCGGAAGGTAGTGTAAAGATCGACGGCTTGGAGGTGGCTGACAACTCGATTGCTACCAGAAAAAAAGTCGGCTATCTGCCGGAAATGGTTCCTTTGTATGAAGAAATGAGGGTCGATGAGTACCTGTCTTTCATTGCCGAAATCAGGCAAGTTGAAAAAGATAAAAGGAAAGAGCGTATCAAGACTGTAGTGTCGATGTGCGGTTTGGAAAAAGTAGTCGATCGTCCGATCGAAGAGCTTTCCAAAGGCTATCGACAGCGTGTCGGCTTGGCTCAGGCCATTCTGCATGATCCGGAAATCTTGATCTTGGATGAACCTACTACCGGTCTTGATCCGAACCAGATTGTCGAGATTCGCGATTTGATCAAGAAGCTGGGACAGGAAAAGACAGTTATATTTTCCACGCACATCTTGTCGGAGGTTAGTGCGACTTGCGATCGTGTCATCATTATTAACAATGGCAAGATCGTGGGAGAGGGTAGCCCTGATGAGTTGACCAGAAAAGCCGGCATCAAAGAATATCTGACCCTGGCTGTCAGGGGCGAGAAGTTTGCCGTGGTGGAAAAGATTCGCTCACTGGATAATGTTGCTAATGTCGAATTGAAAAAGTTTGAAGATGGCGTAGTCCATATCGAAATTGAACCGACCGAGGGGCATGACCCTCGTGAAGCGGTGATGAAAATAGTTATCGAGTCAGGCTGGGGAATCGTCGAATTCAGCCAAAAACAGCAGAGCCTTGAGGATGTCTTTAGGGCATTAACTAAATAAGCGTAATAATATTATGAACAAGGAATATTTCAGCACAATTTACGCTTTGGCAAAAAAAGAGCTATCAAGCTACTTTAATTCGCCGATTGCTTATATCTTTATTGGCGCTTTCCTTATTGTTGGCAATTGGCTATTCTTTAATTCTTTCTTTCTTGTCGGTCAGGTCAGCATGCGCGATTATTTCGCGATTTTGCCATGGCTTTTCCTTTTCTTGTCGCCTGCCATCACGATGCGCTTGTGGGCTGAGGAAAAAAAATCAGGAACGATCGAATTTTTGCTGACCTTGCCGATTACTGATTGGCAAGCCGTTTTGGCAAAATTCTTTTCGGCGTTGATTTTTGTGGCCGTTGTCCTGCTTTTGAGCTTCAGTCTGCCTATCACATTGGCCAACATCGGCAGTCTTGAATGGGGACCGGTCATTGGCGGTTACATCGGCGGCTTATTGCTAGCCGGCGCTTATTTGGCGCTCGGGCTTTTTATCTCTGCCATGACCAAGAACCAAATTATCGCTTTCATCTTAGCCTTGGCCGCCTGCTTCGGCTTCTTCGTGGTCGGTGCGGACTTCGTCCTGGTCAGCGCTCCGCAATTCGCGGCGCCAGTGATGAAATTCTTAGGCTTAGGCAGTCATTTTTATAACGTAGCTAAAGGCGTGATCGATACCAAGGACTTGTTTTATTACATCTCCTTTATCTTTTTCTTCCTTTGGTTGAATGCTCGGGTCATCTCCCAGCGTAATTGGCAATAAGGTCTAAACATATGAAGCAAATCATTAAACGAGTTAGCCAGTGGCAAAAGCAGGCAAGTTTCGGCCTTAATGTCGTGCTGGTAATCGGCGTCATCGCCGTGCTCAATTTTTTCGCATATCAATTCTTTCATCGCTTCGACCTGACCAGCAACAAGAGCTATTCTTTGTCGCAGGCCAGCAAGTCATTAGCTAAGAATCTTCCAGACGTAATCAATATCAAGGTTTATTTCAGCGGTAACCTGCCAAGCCAGTATATCGGTCTTAAGCAGGAAGTCCTTGATCTTCTTGATGAGTATCAGAACTACTCCATGGGCAAGATCAAGGTTGAAGTGATCGATCCGACCAAAGACAAGGATGTCGCTGACAGCCTACGCACCAAGGGTGTGCCCGAAGTCCAGTTTAATGTGGCGGAAAAAGACAAGCTCCAGGTCGTCAACGGCTACATGGGCATGATTATCAGTTATGGCGACAAGGATGAAGTCGTGCCGGTCTTGCAAGACGTTAGCAATTTCGAATATATGGTCAGTTCTGACATTAGGAAGCTGACTTCAGACAAGATGCCGACGGTTGGTCTGCTTACTTTGAAGAATGGATTAAATTGGGAGGAGAGTGCCACCCAGGCCAAGAAGTCCTTGGAATCTCTTTATCAAGTGACTATGGTTGACCTCAAGGCCAAAAAGGAAATCCCAAGCGAAGTTTCCATTTTGGTAGTTGCTGGACCAAAAGATAAATTTTCTGACGACGAACTCAAGGCGATAGATGCTTATGTCATGCACGGCGGATCAGTAATGTTCCTTGTCGATGGCGTCAAGATCGGCGATGGTTTGTCAGCTACAAAAAATGATGTGGGTCTCGACAAACTGTTATCAGCATACGGTCTAACTTTGAATAAAGACTTGGTCTTGGACAACTCGATGGGTGTAGCCTCGTTCAACCAAGGCTTTATGAAATTTAGTATCCCTTATCCGTATTGGCCAAAGGTTGTCGGCCCTGGTTTCGACCAGGCAAATCCTGCTGTTTCACGCTTAGGCAGTTTGGTGCTTGAATGGGCAAGTAGCATTGACGTTAATCAGGACAAGATCGGCAATCCGAAGATTTCATATCTTGCCAAGACAACTGATCAAGCTTGGCACGTAACCGATTCTTTCAATCTTATTCCTAACAAGATTGAAAGCCCTGAATCTTTCAGTCAGTATAATCTGGCCGTTGCCGTGAGCGGTGACATCAAGAGCGCTTTTGGCAAGGGCTCAAACAGCAAGGCCAGAATCATTTTGGTTGGTGACAGCGATTTCTTGACTGACAACTTGTTGAATAGCGGCGACAATCTTTCTTTCTTCCAGAATACTGTTGATTACCTCGGACAGGACGAGCAGTTGATTGCTATTCGAGCTAAAGGAGGAACTTCCCAGCCTATCAGCGTTCAATTGTCTGACGGGGCCAAGATGGCTATCCGCTACGGCAATATATTTGGTATTACTATCATAGCTGTAGCTTTCGGTTTCTTCCGTTATTACTCACGACGCCGCAACCGACGCCGTAAAGCCGACTAACTATGCGCATCGTCAAATTCACAGCCCTATGGTGTGCTGATTGCATTGTAATGCGACCTTCGTGGGACGAAGTCAAGACGCTTTTCCCAGAATTGGAATTCGAGGAGTATGATTTTGACGACCACGCAGAAGTTGCTTCGCGCTTTCAGATTAAGAAAGTCCCTCACACGATCGTCTATGACGAACAGGGAAACGAGCTTCTGAATCACGAAGGCATGATGACTAAAACCGAATTAATAAATAAGATCAAGACACTGATACAAGAGAATTAAATTTATGAAAAAGAATCTTATTCTAGGTATTGTTTTGGCGGTACTGATCGCCTTGGCAGTAATCTATCAGGGACCATTCCAGTCATGGCGGCAAAAATCCAAAGCGCCGAAAAACTTCTTCAGCAAAGTCGATGTCGACAAGATGGACAAGATCGAGATAAAAGGTGGCAAGATCGTCTTGGAGAAGCAGGGCGGCGAATGGAAGGTTGCTTCGGACAAGAAAGCTTATCCAGCCAGCTTGAGCATGATTAACCAGGTCACATCGCAATTGAAGGCGGCGCAGGAGCTGAATCTGGACCTTGTTAGTGCCAGCAAAGATCGCAAGCCTAGCTTCCAGACTGATCAGACAGGAACTGCCGTGTCTTTTTACCAGGGTAAAGACAAGGTTCTGGATATCACCATTGGCAAGATGACCAGTGATTATTCCGGTTCTTATGTCAGCCAGCCTGATAATGACAATACCTACCGCACTGGTAACGTGAACCTTTGGTCGGTCTTTGCCAGCTCAGAAGAGTGGCGAGACTTGGTTATCTTCAAGGCTGACGCGTCAAAGGCCAAGAAGATTAGAATGCAATTCACAGATGGGCAATTCACTTTGGAAAAAAAGGGTGATGATTGGTTCTCGGGTAAAGATAAGTTGAATAATGATAAGGTTCAAAAGATCACCGACTTGCTTACGGGCATGGTAGCCTCGGAGATTCCTGTCCAGGATTTCAAACCGACCGGTTTGGACAAAAACCCTCTGATCCTTCAGATCACGGGCGATGGCCTGGATAATACCATTATGATCGGTAAGGACAATGGCAAAGGTATGGTTTATGCTAAGCGCGGTGATAGTGATCTGATATATTTGATAAGTAAATCTGATCGCGACAATTTAGCGAAAAAACCCAATACTCTAAAATAGGAAAACTAAGCCCGGGACCAGTTCCCGGGCTTTTTTATAAGCCAATTTTATGTTATGATATATAAA
>JAAXVE010000135.1 GCA_013335665.1 Candidatus Falkowiibacteriota bacterium | reverse complement strand
TTTCTTGGTTCGTCTTTGAGTTTGCCGATTTTGCGCAGGTATTCGTTTTTCAACTTGTACTCGCGTGAAATCAAGGCACTGCGTTTTTGTAGATTGTGACTCTTAGTTTCTTTGAAATACTGCATCTTACGTACTTTGCGCAGGTTTCCGCTCTGTTGCAAACGTTTGTTAAAACGTCGCAAAAAACTTTCGAAACTTTCTTCTTTCTTTCGTTTTGATTCTACCACAGTCCCACCATCCTTTCTATTGTTATATATTTAACTGAAACACTAATATAATATATTTGGGAAATAAAGTCAAGGCTAGCCATTCTTTAGAATGAAACACCGTATCACGATGGTTCTAAAGTCACGGGATCCCTGCCTGCCGGCAGGCAGGCCTCGCTGACGCTCAGGATGACAGACTGTTTTAGTCTTTAGCCCTTAGACTTTAGACTTCCGCCCAAGGGCGGGTTATTCCTTGCCCAATCGTTTTCCCATCTCAACTCGTACTTTGTTAAGGTCTATAATCTCTTGAACGCCAGACTCCATGTCACGAATCAAGATCGTGCCATCTGAAAGCTCCTTCTGACCCAAAATCAAGCTGAATTTAACGCTCATACGAGTCGCCTCTTCCAGCTGGATCTTCAAGCTATCCTTAGAGAAAAGTTGACCGACCTTAAAGCCGGCACGGCGCAACTCTTCAAATAAAACCATAGAACGACGGCGTGGTCCTTCTCCCAATTGAGCAATAAACACATCCATCTGTGCCTCCTCTTTCAAGGCTATGTTGTTTTCCTTAATCTTCAGGATTGTTCTCTCTAAGCCGATACCGAAACCGCAGGCTGGTGTAGGGCGCCCGCCCATATATTCAACCAGCTCGTCATAACGTCCACCACCACCAAGGGCTGCCTGTCGCGCCTCGCTGCCGTCATCCAACGACCAGATCTCGAACACTGTCCGGCTGTAATACTCCAAACCACGCACCAGAAACGGTTCCAAATTATAATTCACGCCCAATTCATCCAAATATTCCAAAACTTTCACGAAATGATCGCGGCAAGGATCACACAAAGAGTCAACTAATTGTGGGGCTTCGGCGCGCATTGTCACGCACTTCTCTTCTTTGCACTCGAGCAAACGCATCGGATTCTTAGTCAAATTCTTTTTGCACTCAAGACAAAGCTTTGGAGAGCGACTCTTGTCTTTATAATATTTGACCAGTTTATCCAGATAATCCTTGCGGCAGTCCTTGCAACCAACGCTATTAATCTGCACTTGAACGTCAACCTGCAATTCTCTGAAAAAATTGAAAGCAACCAATATCAGCTGAGCATCAGCCACCGGGCCAGCCTCGCCGAACATCTCCAGGTTGTACTGGGTAAACTGGCGATAACGGCCTGCCTGAGGCTTGTCATTGCGGAAAGCCGGACCGATCCAGAACATCTTGACCGGCTGCGGCAGGTTTGACATGCCATGTTCGACATAAGCACGAACTAGACCAGGGGTCGCTTCGGCGCGCAAAGCCACTTTCTCCCCGTTCTTATCTACAAAAGAGTATATTTCTTTAGTAATAATATCACTTGCCTTCCCTGAAGCACGCTCGAAAAGTTCCATCTTTTCTATTATCGGCGTGTCGACACGCTTAAAACCGTAAGTCTTAGCCAAGTCGCTAGCTTTCTTATTTACCACCTCCCAATATTTATACTCATCAAACAAAACATCACGCATGCCGCGCAAACGTGAAAAAGTTTTGACTTTCTTGCCTTTAGCCGCTAAATCCTCCTTGGGGCTGGCCTTTTTTACGGTTCTCTTCATCATAGGTCGGTTAACTCACTACGAGTTGTAAAATAAATTAGCTTCAGCAGATTCATGGACATCCTTATTCAACTTCTTGTCCCGAGCATGTCGAAGGTTATAGGTTAATTGTAATTATACTGTTGCGATTTGAAAACTTTGACACGATCGAAAGGCCAGCCACGGAACAGCACTTTGCCAATAAAAAAACTCTTATTGACCGGGCCGAAATAACGCGAATCGCGAGATGAATTGCGATTATCACCCAAAACGAAGAACTGGTTATCAGTAACGGTTACCGGATCCTCGCTCAAAGCATAAGTCTTCAGACCGGCTGGCAAATATGCCTCATCCAGCTTGAAGCCGTCGGGGTTGTCCTTGTTAAAAACATAGACATCGCCATTCTTCAACTGAACCTTCTCACCTGGCAAGGCAATAACCCTCTTAATAAAGTACTCTTGAGGATCTTGCGGATAACGGAATACGACTATATCTCCCCTCTTTGGAGTTTCAAAGCGGTAGGTAATCTCGTCAATGATCAAGTACTCCTTATCATAAAAGTTCGGTTCCATCGAAGCTCCCTTTACGTAAAAAGGCTGTATGAGAAAATATCTGATCGGAATGATTATGACCAATGAAATAACCACTATCTTGACCAATTCAAATACAAAAATAAAAAAGTCTTTAATCATTAATTTTGATTATTTTGTTTATAGTTAGCTAAAACAACAATAAATATTGCCGAAAGCTGCTAACAGGCTGACAGCAACTTAACTATAACACAAAGAAGGGGTAAAAACAAGAGGCAAAGGAAGGGCTAAAATCTTTGAAAAAGTCTAAAATCTAAAGACTAAAGACTAAAATTCAGTCATTCTTGTCTGTAATATATCTTAGAGCGTAAATTCTAATTTTGAATTTTTAATTTTGAATCAAACCTTAATTATTTAATTTCAAAACAAAACCAGTATTCAGTAGTGACAATAAAAATTTGTCCCCTCTCCTTATCAAGGAGAGGGTTAGGGTGAAGTTGAAAGCGTAGATGTGGTTCAGTAATAACTTCTAGAGTCATTCATTATTCTTTATTCAAAATTGAATCGAAATTAAAAATTCAAAATTAGAATTTACCACAACAGGTGTCAATCCCAAGATAAGGC
>JAAXVE010000134.1 GCA_013335665.1 Candidatus Falkowiibacteriota bacterium | reverse complement strand
TATTTCGACTGAACACATCCTTCTGGCCTTGATCTCAGTCAAATCTAAAGTACAGCAGATGCTGAAGTCTATAGGGGTGGATGCCGATACGGTCTTGAAGATATTGACCGAGTTGCGAGGCACTCACAAGATTACTGACCCTGATCCGGAAACCAAATACAAGACTCTGGAAAAATACACTGTTAACCTGACTGCCATGGCACGTGCAGAAAAGCTTGACCCTGTAATAGGGCGTGACGAGGAAATCCGCCGCATCATGCAAGTTCTTTCGCGCCGCACCAAAAATAATCCGGTGCTTATCGGCGAGGCCGGAACTGGTAAAACCGCGATCGTCGAGGGCTTGGCCCAAAGAATCGTTGCAGGCGATGTGCCAGAAACCCTCAAAGGCAAGGAGCTTGTTTCGCTTGATTTAGCAGGTCTAATCGCTGGCGCTAAATTCCGAGGCGAATTCGAAGACCGCCTCAAGGCCGTCCTGAAGGAAGTGCAAGCCCAGGCCGGCAAGATTATTCTCTTTATCGACGAGCTGCACACCTTGGTCGGAGCTGGAGCATCTGAAGGCGCTATGGATGCGTCAAACATGTTAAAACCTGCCCTGGCTCGAGGCGAACTGCACGCTATCGGCGCGACAACCACTAAAGAATATCAGAAATATATAGAAAAGGACGCCGCTCTGGAACGCCGTTTCCAACCAATATTCGTTTCTGAACCGACGCAGGAAGATGCCATCGCCATTCTGCGCGGCATCAAAGAGAAATATGAGATACATCATGGCGTACGCATCACAGACGATGCCCTGCTTGCCGCTGTCAAACTGTCTTCACGTTACATTTCCGACCGTTTCCTGCCTGACAAGGCAGTCGACCTTATGGATGAAGCAGCGTCATCATTACGACTTGAAATAGACTCCAGCCCAGCTGAGCTTGATGACTTGAAACGCGAGATTAAACGTCTTGAGATAGTAAAAGCAGGCCTTGCTAAGGAAAAAAGCTCATCTTCAAAATTGCGCAAGATCAACAAGGAACTGGCTCAATACAAAGAAAAGGCAAATCAACTTGAACTCCATTGGCACAACGAGAAAGAAGCGATCAGCAAAATTCGCGAATCCAAAAAACAGATTGACGAGCTTAAGGCGCAGGCCGAAATAGTCGAACGCCGCGGCGACGACCTTACGCAAGTCGCGGAAATACGTTATGCCAAAATTCCAGCCCTAGAAAAAGAAATTAAAAAACAAGAGACGATTCTTACAAAGATACAACAAGCCGGGCAACGCATACTCAAGGAAGAGATCGACGAAGAAGACATTGCTAAAGCTGTATCGCGCTGGACTGGCGTGCCTGTCGCCAAGATGCTTGAAAGTGAAATGCACAAGCTGACCAAGGCGGAAAACGAACTAGGCAAACAAGTAATCGGCCAAGAAGAGGCTATCCGCGGATTGTCTAACGCATTGCGTCGCTCGCGCGCCGGCATTGCAGAGGAAAAGAAGCCAATCGGTTCTTTCCTCTTTGTCGGTCCCACTGGCGTCGGCAAGACCGAACTGGCCAAGGCGCTGGCAGAATTCATGTTCAATGACCGCCAAGCCATGATCCGTATCGATATGAGTGAGTTCATGGAAAAGCACTCGGTAGCCAAGTTTATCGGCTCACCTCCAGGCTATGTCGGTTATGATGAAGGCGGACAACTAACTGAACGTGTTCGCCGCCGACCGTATAGTGTCATACTTTTTGACGAAATAGAAAAAGCCCACCCTGAAGTCTTTAACATGCTCCTGCAAATCCTGGACGACGGACAACTGACCGATTCCAAGGGCCGGACTGTCAATTTCAAGAACACGATCATTATCATGACTTCGAACTTAGGTAACGAGGTAATCAGAGAGCACTCTCTCGGCTTCGGCGACTTTGACAGCGAGAAAAAGGAACGTGATTGGCGCGAGGAAGAGATGAAAGAAAAAATCGACAGGATCTTAAAGGATCATTTCAAGCTCGAATTCCTTAACCGTATCGATGAAATTCTTATATTCAAGAGCCTATCCAAAGAAGCACTGGTCAAAATTGTCGACCTGGAACTGCACAAGGTAGCAGGCCGCCTCAAAAATAAGGAAATTTCGATAAAAATCGGCAACAAAGTCAAAAAGATGCTGGCTGAAAAGGGTTATGACCCGACCTTCGGAGCCAGACCGCTAAAAAGAATCATTCAGAACAAAATATTGGATGAACTTGCCATGGAGATAATCGAAGGAAAAATCAAAGAGGGTCAAGAAGTCAATATCGACCTAAATAAGAAAGACGAAGTTGTTCTCGCAGTAAAATAACCACAAAGAACCCGCAATATTAGCGGGTTCTTTGATTATGGCCAAATATGCGAGTGACTCTCAGAAACCAGGGGCGTAGATCTTGCTAAAAATTGATTTATTTCTTTAATAATTTAGACGACTTCTAAATTAGATTATAGGAATTATATTTACAAATATTTTATTACATTTAATGTGCCAACGTGACACATCATAATTTAATTAATTAATCACCCTAATACACAGTCCACTAGCTTAGCTACCCCATCTAAATCTGAAAATTTGAGGTCAAAACCTTGTTTAATGGTAAACGCGTAGCGTATTCTGAAGCAAAGTCTTCGTATTAATCTATTCTCGCAGGCAGGCACACTCAGCCAATCTACAAGCCAGCCTGTGCGCGTTCCTGTTCCCCGAAAGGCTGTTTGGCCCAACCGGCCTCGTCTGCCGAGATGATCCGACCCGCCGTGCCTATGGGCACGCCGGAAAACTCCACGTGCGTTTGAATCTGCCTTCCCACTTTTGCCTCAGCCTCGGCTTGAGTGAAATATTGTCGGACGAGTCTTTCTTTGCTCATGATTCAACTTTCGAGCAGCTCATTAGCTGGCCTATCTGGGCCGCGGATATGGCTGCACGCGATAAGTGCTGATGT